>JARRRJ010000122.1:0-12940 GCA_037380865.1 Sedimentisphaerales bacterium | reverse complement strand
GCGATTTCGAAAAAGAGCTCGAACGGCTCATTATTCTCAAACAGGTACGACATGCCGATCGGGAATCGAAAACCGAAAACAGTCTTGTGGTCATCGTGATGTTTGCCTTCGTCATGTTTGAATGACAATAAGGCTCCAACACCGTAATAGACAGGCCATTCGTTTGAGTTGGAGAGGTCATAGTCGTGAAAAAGATAATCCGCATGCATCTGGAACGCATCATCGTCAGATAACGACCAGGCCAGTGCGCCGTCGACGGCGCGTTCTTCATCGAACCAGTATTTAAGGCTAAGTCCCGTCGGCTCACCGAGAATGAGACCAAGGCCGAAGTCCTCATCGCTCCTGATCTGCGCGCTCGCACCGCTCGACGCTATCAATAAGAAAAGCCCAATAAATGTTATTTTATACTTCATTTTATTTCTCCTTCGTTCAATATATCATGCAGTTAACTGCAATTCAGAATTTGCGCGTACTCAATTTTGAAAGCCGCATTTTTTATGTGCCGGTGAAATATACATCAACTCTATTATCGTCATATAAAGATTGTGTATTTAGATTGCATTTCAAATTATTAGACTGCGTGCGCCAATCAGAAAAACGCTTAGCACAAACCTTGTGGATAATGAGGGAACGAGTGCGATAATATAGGACGGATTTATTTGTTTTCAATATTCCCGTGTTCCGTGGTGATCCAGGCGGGAATTTTGCGTTTTTGCGGCAGTTGGAGAGCAGACTCTTTTTCCCTTGTGAATGTTATTCCTCTTCCTGTTACGATTTCTTTCTCGTCTCTGACGAAGTCGATATATTGCAGCAAAGCCCACGCGCTGTTGTCCCATCTCATCTGGTAGCCTCTCTGGTGGGCCTGCCGCTCCATTATAAGTCGTTTTTCCTAATTGAAGACGAGGTAATCGATCGCGCTTGCAATCTGCCCGACGGAAGGCTCGCCCGGGTCGACGAGAATTCCTCGTGCGAATTTTCCAATAATCAGGCCCGGGGGACATTTTTTATTGGAATGGATGAGTTCCAGCGCGTACCTGAATTTTGTAGCGACTGCGACTCTGCCTGCGCCGACTGCATCCGCAAGGATGCCGCTCGATATCTGCTGCATGTTCAGATAAGGCAGGAGGATGATATTCGAGGCGCTGTAAAATCGCAGAAGCGTATTTTCATTCAGAAAATGGTCGAGGAAGATAATGTCGTTTTCCTCGCAATCCACAGTGTGAAGGTCTTTTGTCCTGGTCCATCTTACATTGGCACTGTCGAGCGAATTCTCAAGAAGCGCGAGGTATTCCTGATACGGTTTTCCCGAATCGCTCTTTACAAATTCGGGATGCGGCTGTCCCGCTATCATGTAGACAATTTTCCTTCGCTGCGCTTCAGTGCAGGACTCCGCTAGGAATTTTCCATAAGCGCGAATGCTGTACTGCACTCCCTTGTCGGGTGACAAAAGTCCCAGAGTTGTGATGAGCAGATGGTCTTCGATTCCGAAGTCTTTTTTTATCGTGAGCCTGTCGAATTGCGACGGATGCTGCATTCTTATACCGTGGTCAATGTGCTTGAGTCTGGAATGCTCGATTCCGTAAGTCTCGGATTCGAGAATATTGATTGCGCTTTCGGTGGTTACGATAAGGCCGTCACTGTATTTTGCAAGGTCAAGCAAAACCTGTTTCTGGTGCGGATCAGGCTCGTCGAGCACAGTATGAAGATATACCAGGGTCAAAAGTCCCTGCTGTTGAAAAGCCTTTGCCATATCGACAAAATTTGTGCCGCGACCATCGTTGCCATTCGCATCGGGATCGAGGCCGTACTCGTGCTGAAGGATCACGACTGTCTTGTTCGAGCCTTCGGATGCTCGTGTAATGATATGCTTTGTAGTATCGATCCAGGACTGGGGATTGTACTGGTCGATGATTAGGTCGACGGGAATGCCGTAGGGTCCGTTATGATTGTCAATCGCGGCAACTCTTATATGTCCGACTTCGGCTGTGAGATTTTCCAGAGCAGTAGCAAGGTCGCGAGAAAAAGTTCCCAAGCCGCATCTCCGCGGCGGATAAGTGCTTACAATTCTGATGTTGTACGGCATATAAGTCTATCCTGTCAACTAAAGTTATCCTTCCGAAACGATAACAGCCAGCGCACCCCTGACATAGCCGACCGATTCAGCCAGGCCTGCGACCGGGTCGGATGCGTCTTTTTCATATTCAAATGACGTGATACCTGAATATTTGATAGCTATTAATGTTCTCAAGAATTTGGGAATGTCAATTACGCCGCGACCTATTTCGATTGGACCTCCCCTGGCATTCGCTGAAGTGACGTCTTTTATATGCACGTCATACAGGCGGTCTTTGAATTTGGCCGCGGAATCAGACGGGTCAAGTCCCAGCCTCTTCGTATGACCTATATCGAGACAAAGCCCGATTCGTGTGTCCAGGTCTTTTACAAGATTATAAACACTTTCGGCTGTAGGATAATTTCTATCACCCGGGCCGTGATTGTGAATCGCAACTTTAATATCGTATTCCTTCACCTTCTTATCGACGAGCGGCAGCAGGTCATGATTTGGCGAGCCTACTATAATCTTCATACCGGCGGCTTTCGCGTAATCGAACGCATTGTTGACTTCGTTTTCGTTCCTCATGTAAATGACACCGCCAGCGTAAAGCTCAATTCCCGCGTCTTTAACCTTTTTAACAACTTCCTTTATCTGGTCGGGCGTGCTATTCATTGCCAGATGATAATCCTTGAAACAGATGTATTTCAAATCAAGCTTCTTAGTTATCTGCAAGACCTGGTCGAGTTTGAACTCGCGCAACGTATATGAAGCCAGACCCAAATTGAAGAGCGGCTTATCGGACCGCGCAGAGCCTGAATCTGTCTGGCCAAAAACTTGTCCCGTACTTGTGACGGAAGCGACTGCCGCTATTCCTGTTAAACCAAGGAAATTGCGTCTGTTACACCTTTTCATAGCCATTTGCATCTTCTCCTAAATAAATAGTTTTTGACTTCTATCAGTTAACTAAAATAATGGTTATCGGGTTTAAGCCGGGCGAAACGATACATGCAGGGAAAAATGTGGAAAATGTTAAAATGGAATTCTGGAGAACCGGAAAAATATAAGGAATCTCAGAATGTACCCGTCTGTTTCCCGTATTCAAATGCTCTATTGAGGCGTCGCTTGAGACGTTTATAAAAGCTAAAGCCAACAAGCTCGAACTGCCGATGCTTATTGTTAGACGAAAACAAACAAGTTAATAAAGACACGATTAACGGAAGTTGCCCCTGTAAGGCGGTAGACGAGTATTTCAAACATATACAGAAAATATAACGGAATAATCTCGATCCTGCATCTACAGGGGCTTTTTTATTGGTAACAGAGATACTGGACTTATGTTTTTAGTGCGCCTCTCGTCGTTTTACAGATCAGACGTGTCAGACTTCTGTATTGAGCTGCGCAATTGTAAACTTTCTACGAGTCTTTTACCGGCGCAACGCAATATATATAAACGAGCGGCTCAGAGCCAGTGTTTTTGACGTTATGATCCGTGTGAGGGGGAATATAAGAGACTTTACCGAATCCGACTTCGAAGCTTTCTTGTTCTGCGATTACAAGCTCACCCGAGCCTGCAAGAAAAACCAGCAGTTCCTCGTGTGCCTTTGTGCTGTGCAGACCGCAGTCTTCGCCCGGAGCTAAGTAGACTCTTCCTGAGCGCATGCCGCACGTTTGAGGCTCTCCAGCCAGGAGCCTCTGGTATTCCGGGTTGCTGTTCAAATCTATAACGACAACTTTCTCTGACGAAGCCATAACATCTCCAAAATCGAATCTTATTGCCAAAAAACGCCTATTTACCGAATTTCTTTTGTATTGTCAATTTATTTTATTGACTGGGTAGCACGAATTATGTAATCTTATGCGCAGTGTTACGAATTACAGAGCTTTATGCGCACCAGAATTGTTAACTGGAGGATGAAAAATGAAATGTCTTATTTATGCGATAGTATTTTGTTACCTGACTATCAATGGAGTTTTGCGAGCCGCTGAACCCATAACTGCAACTGTAACGCACTCTGAATTCCAGGCTGTGGATGAGACCGGCGAGCAAACGTATAACAACCTGACCGGCTCGGACAAAGTTGTTCTCGAGGGGATTTTGCTTAATAACCCGGCGGACATGCTCGATCCGACTCCCGATGATACTATTGTGACGCCCTTCGATCTGGGAGCGATCTGGCAATTCTTCTTCCAGGGTGAAGAGGACGATCATGCTGGGACAGCAGTTTTTCTGGCACAGAATTATGATAACCTGCCCTGGATTGAAGAGGGATACACGAACCAGGAATTTATAGCAGAATTGAATCGTTTGAACTCATCTCAGTTCAGTCCGGGCGACAGGATTCGAGTGACAGGATATTTCATGTCATACAATGGTAAGAATAACATTAACGAGCAACACAAGGTTGATCCGAAGTATGATTTTACTATCGAGCTTGTAGAAAAAGGGGTGGGCCTGCCGCGACCTGATATAGTGACTCTTGACGATTTGAAGGACGAATTCGACAACTTCATTTTCGACCAATCGAGACTCTTCGGTTGTGAATATTACCAGGGAACGCTAATAAAAATAGAAGATGTAAATTTTGTTGACCCGACAGCCGCTCAGCAGAACTGGGGACCTGAAGGTGAATTCCTGATCACCGATGGAATTAAGACTTTTCCAGTTAAGTTAGGTCGCGGTAATGGAATCTATCCCGGCTCCAATAATCTTTCAGAGCCTTTCAATGTCATCGGGATACTGGACCAGGAAAGTGCCGCCAAGACTGACGGCTATCGCCTTTACGTAATGAACTATGACGGGAATGGATCTGTTCTCGCAAGCACTGAGCATCGCAGAGCCGATAAGCCGGGTGATCTCGATTTGAATGGTATAGTCGATTACGATGATGTTTATGAGCTGCTTGAGGACTGGTTACAATAAATATTGATAATCAGGGAAGGAAATTTTCGTTGAAACGCGCCTTTACATTAATTGAGCTTCTGGTTGTTATAGCAATCATCACTTTGTTGATGGGGATATTGCTTCCTGTGATGGGAAAAGCTCGTCTTGAAGCCAGGATAGTCGCAGTAAATGCCGAGTTGCGCG
This sequence comes from Sedimentisphaerales bacterium, assembly GCA_037380865.1. Classification (GTDB taxonomy): domain Bacteria; phylum Planctomycetota; class Phycisphaerae; order Sedimentisphaerales; family Anaerobacaceae; genus JAFGPS01. Next base: position 7,799 of record JARRRJ010000122.1, on the reverse strand, counting down.
ATATTGGTCTGGCGCTGGAAGCATATTCGCTTGACAACAATGATGAATATCCTCCGACACGAGTAGATTGCGCCGTCGGAGATCATTTCTATCAGCTGCCAACGGAATTGGTCGAAAGCAAATATCTGCCAAAGCCATCGCAGGAGAGCTTCATGGCCGCAGGCATAGAGGACAGGTTTAATCGGGGATACACGTACAAATACCGCTCAGTAGGTACATTAATTTATAACAGAACGACTGTAGAAAAAGAAGGCTCATACCTGTGGATTCCCGATGGTTTTCCGTATGGCAAGTCAGAGGATGGACGCAATTTTTACAATCTGAAAGAGTCCCCCGTAAGCTGGGTCCTTTACAGTCAGGGACCAGAGTTTGATTTAAATACTATGAAGGAGCAAAAATATCCTGTGCCGAAAAAGACGTGGTACGATTCCGGAAAGGGAAGCGGCGTAATTGTTCGAATGCGTTTGAAAAACGGTACGCAAATCGGTTCATTTCAAGAATAATACAAAATGCAAAAAAGAACTTTTTCTTACATATTGGTTTTGACAATATTTGCAGCTCTGTTCGGCTGTGCGAATAAGAACCATCAGGAAAGTCAATCTGATATTGCAGTGACAAATTCTTATCTGCAATGCGCGGTCGCAGACCTGTACGGCGATGAAAAGGAAATTTTCTGCCTGGCTCCGCCGGGGATGTGTCCAGGACATTTCGATATTTCACCTTCGCAGGTAAATACGTTGATTCATTCGAGGATACTCTTGCTTTTCGATTTTCAAAGCAAAGTGGAAGAGACGCTCTCAGGGCTGAAGGACAAAGGTCTCAAAACATTCCTAATAAAATCGCAGCCTGGTATGTGCATACCACAGGTTTATCTCGATACGTGTGATCAGGTCTGCAGGGTCCTTTCCGAAGAGTTTCCTGAGAAGAAGACGCTTTTCGAGCAGAGACTCAATATTATCAAAGAACGTATGGAAAATCTGAGCGCTGACCTTCACGGAAAGATAAAAGATTCTGAACTTGCTTCTGTAAAAGTCATTGCTTCGGGCCACCAGTCGGAATTTGCAGACTGGCTCGGACTTGAGACGATAGCTACATTTTCAGGAAGTGATTCCGAGACCGCATCAAATATAAATGATTGTCTTAACAAGGCGAAACAACACGATGTAAAATTCATCATAGCAAACAGGCAGGAAGGAACGTATCTGGCAGACTCTCTGGCGGACAGGCTCAACGTTAAAACAGTTGTGTTCAGCAATTTTCCCGATTCAGCAATAGACGGCTTCGATGACTTGCTCCATCAGAATGTAGACGCGATTATTAAGGCGGCACGGAGATGATTGAGAACAATTTGATACTCTCGAATATTCGCGTAAAGCGTGCGGGAAGAATTATTCTCAATATCGAAAAACTGCAAATCAACGCAGGTGACTTCATAGCAATTATCGGCGCAAACGGCGCGGGAAAAACGACCCTCCTTAGATTATGCTGCGGCCTGATAAAGCCGAGCTCGGGCACGATAAAACTTGATGGGAAAGACTTTGTGCGCCTGTCGTTATGGAGCAAAAGCAACCTCAGGAAACACATTGGCTATATCCCTCAGCAGGCGGAATATAATCCCGATTTGCCTTTTACAGTGCGCGAAATAGTCGCAATGGGAAGAGCGAGCACGAAGCCTCTTCTGCAAAAACTCGAAAACCGGGATTATGAAATAGTTGACGAATGGATAGAAAGAATTGGTTTGTCGAGCAACAGGAATCAGACTTTCAGAAGTCTCTCGGGAGGCGAGCAGCAAAAAGCACTAATTGCCCGAGCGATGGCGCAGAATCCACAAGTCCTTATGATCGACGAGCCATGCTCGAATCTTGACTTCAACTGGAAGTATCAAATTACTGAAATTATAGAGCAGCTTTACAGGATGACAAATGTCACTGTTCTAATGGTTTCTCACGATACAAGCCTGCTTCCAGATTGCTGCCATAGGGCTCTCCTTCTAAACAAAGGAAATCTTATGGCAGATGGTGACACAGATGAAGTTTTGGAGTGCTTAAGTACCTAAAATGAACTGAAGTTAATTTTCAACTTTAGTCACTTTTAACTTTAGATACTTATAAACTGTTTATGGATTCATATTTTTACACAGTGATGCTGGCGGGCGTGATAGCCGGAGCGAGCACAGGTTTACTGGGTGCGTTTATAATAGGAATGCGCATGCCTTTCATAGGGACTTGCATTTCGCACGCGTCCATGGCCGGCTTTATCTACGGCGGCCTGCTTGCCTTCGGCAATTCTGCTTTATGGCCGGTTCTGTCTTCTTCCGGAGGTGTGCTTGCTTCAGTTGTTGCAGCTTTGAGCCTGGCGACTATACGAGAGGACAAAACAAGACTCGATAAGAATGTAGGCCTGGCTATAGTGTTTTCTTTCATGCTCGGTATCACCTTTCTGGGTATTGGACTGAACCAGGGCAGCAGGAACGATATGCTGAACCTGCTCTGGGGCAATATTCTTTTTGTCGATAAGACCAGGACAATCATTATCGCTGTTCTCGCGGCCGTGCTCGGAATTTTTATTGTCCTGTTCAACAAGGAAATGAGAGTTCTTTTATTCAGCAGAACCATTGCGGCCGCGACTGGCGTGCATGAGAGTTTTGTATATTGCCTCTTCCTGACTTTATGCGGCGTGATTTTGGCTGTAAATCTTCCTTTAGTTGGAGGTTTGATGATATTCAGCCTGATAACATGTCCGGCAGCCGCGGCATACCAGGTATGCAAAGGATATGTCCCTGTAGTAATTGCATCTGCTCTTTTCGGGATGATAAGCGCTTTAGCAGGTTTCCTGTTTTCATTTTATCTCGACCTGCCCACTGGTGCATGTATCGTAATTGTAAGTGTGGCAATTTTTGCCTTAGCGACATTATATAAGAACTTAACGAGACGTTATGATTGAATAAAAGTGCCTGAAGTGACTAAGGTAAATTAAAGTGACTCAAACTGACCGATTCTCACTGTCATACCTGCGCAGGCAGGTATCCATTTGGGTATCGCTGCTATGGATTCCTGCCTGCGCAGGAATGACAAGTCATCTTTAAGTTGTTACTTATTCAATAGTTATATAAAAAACAATCAAAAAATCGGTCAGTTTAGGTAAAGTGAGCTAAAGTTGGAATAGCCGCCGTAGGCGTTCAAATACAACTTCAGACACTTTTAACCCTGACTCACTTCAGTTCACTTTTATCTGACTCTGTCAGCCATGAATCTTGCTGTTTCTATTAGAGCGTTTTTTGCGTTGCTGTTCGTCAATCCGTTTGAATCTGACAGGGAACGAATTGCTTTCGAGGTATATTCTTTTGCCTGCGCTGCGGCGTATGCGAGACTGCCGTGTTCTTCCAACCTTTCGATGAACGACTTATCACCTTCCAGGAAAGATTCTATCAGTTCATTTCTTTTTTCGCTTTCAACTGTTCTGAGCAAATGTATTATCGCGAGAGTAGGCTTGTGTTTATCTGCATCGCATCCTTTTGTCTTTCCTGTTCTTTTTTCGTCACCAATTATGTCGAGAAGATCGTCAGCGATTTGAAAAGCAATGCCTGCGTTGAGACCAAAATCATACAGGAGTCTTTTATGGGAGACGCTGCCCCGCTTGGTCTCACTCTGCCTTAGTTCTCCTTCACAGATTCTGACTGCGGCGTCTGCGAGGACTTGTGTTACTTCAGGTTCCAGTTCCGAGGAGAGCTTGAAGACATGACTCAAAAGGAGATCCCCGAGCAATACGGCAGATTCGTTTCCCCAGAGACTGTTTATCGTCGGCTTTCCCCGCCGCTGCGACCCTTCGTCTATCACGTCATCGTGAAGGAGTGTCGCGTTGTGAATCGTTTCTACACAGGCAGCGATCTTGATATGTGAGTCGGTTATGCAGTCGAAACATTTGCCAGAAAGAAGAACAAGGCCGGGACGAAGCATTTTCCCGCTTCGATGGCTTAGGGATTCGAGAAGTCGATCAATCTCGCTGCGTCTTTTTCCGCCGGAAGAGGACATCAGCTCCGAGTCCATCAGTTCTTTAACTCGCTCCAGGTCATCTTTAACGAGTTCCAGTGATGGTATGGATAGTTTGAGTCCGAAAGGTGGCTTTGTGCGGGCAACTTCATTATTGCTTAGTGACTCCAAAGGTCTTGAGAAACTCGTAAAAAGATCGCAGCTGCTCAATCGATAAGCGGCGCACGTTTTCTATTTTCTGTGCGCATACTTAAAGAACTTTTCTCTGAGCAGTTTAGTGATCGGTCCCGGGACACCGTCGCCGACGGTCCGGCCGTCAATATCCACGATTCCTATGACTTCAGCCGCTGTACCAGTGAGGAAGAATTCGTCGCAGACGTACAGATCAAACCTTGTCAGGTTTTTCTCGACTACTTTAAGATTTTCCTCTTTAGCCAGCTTGATGACAACTTTCCTTGTTATTCCTTCCAATGAGCCTGACTCGACCGGTGGGGTGTATATAATGCCTTCCTTTACGATAAAGACATTGTCGCCTGTAGCTTCAGCGACAAAGCCTTCGTGATTGTACATAATCGCTTCCGGTACCTTGCTGTCAAGCGCTTCGATTTTGGCAAATATATTGTTGAGGTAGTTCAGGCTCTTCACCTGCGGCGGAATCGCCAGAGGATGATTGCGAACTGTATTTGCGCTGATTACCTTCATTCCTTTCTCATACAGTTCCTCGGGATAGAGTTGGATTTTGTCGGCGATGATAAACGTACAGCTATTCTCGCACACAAAGGGATTTAGTCCGAGCGTTCCGACTCCCCTTGTGACGACGAGCCTGATATAGCCGTTGGTTATATTATTGGCTTTTACAGTCTCTTCCATCGCCTGAGTCAGTTCGTTCTGGTTATGCATCATCTTTAGACGAATTGCTCTTGCCGACTCGAAAAGTCTCTTAATGTGCGCCTCGACCTCGAATATCCTGCCGTCATAGACACGGATTCCCTCGAACACACCGTCGCCGTAGAGCAGGCCGTGATCAAATACTGATACTTTCGCTTCTTCTCTTTCAACAAGCTGTCCATCGAGCCAAATTTTCAATCCCATAGTTTCTATCCTGTATTTTCTATCATTTTGTGCGTGTTTTATAGTACGACGCTCATTACGTTTTACGCACTCTTAATTTTACCGTCAATCAAAGTTACTATTCTGCCGGCCCTTTTTGCGATTCTCTCGTCATGAGTAACCATCACAATCGTCTGGCCTTGCCTGTTCAGGTTTTCAAGAACCTCTAAGATACTATTTCCTGTCGCAGAGTCAAGATTTCCTGTAGGTTCATCTGTCAAAAGTAATACGGGCTCGTTCATAAGCGCCCTGCCTATTGCAACCCGCTGGCGCTCGCCGCCCGATAACTGATAGGCTTTGTGTTTTTCTCTTTCGGACAGGCCGAGCGTACGCAGAAGCTCCCGGGCCCGATTTTTCGCCCATTTTCTGCATAAAAGCCAGCCCAACACACTTTTGCCTGCCATTACGGGAAGATAAACATTTTCCAGTACGTTAAGTTCGTCCAACAAATGATAAAACTGAAATACAAATCCCACCTTTTTATTGCGAAACTTGTTCAATTCCCGTGCCGCAAGCCTGTTGAGGTCCCGTCCCTGGAACCTGACTGTCCCTTTATCAGGTCTGTCGAGGGCGCCCAGTATGTGCAATAAGGTGCTCTTGCCGCTTCCTGAAGCACCAATTATCGCTACAAATTCTCCCTTCTTAATAGTCAGGTTTGCGCCCTTGAGGACCTTAACGCTGGAAGGGCCCATTTTATAGGACTTATGCAAATCTTCAGCTTTTAGTAAAACTTCATTGTTCATAAAACTTGACAAGTGACTAAAGTGTCTAAATTTAAAAGTGACAAAAGATTAAATAAGCAACTATAGCTCAATTTGGTCACTTTAGTTCACTTTTAACTTTATTACAACTGATTTACCTGCAAAATATCAGCCGGTGCTTTTCTTGCTGCCTGGTAGCTTGGGAAAAAGGCTCCAATCAAACAGGCCAGAATCGCCGCGACGGCTACAACTGTCAGAACCGTAAAGTTTATACGATTCGGAATGTCACCGATAGCATAAATTGTCCTGTCCCACAACTGAAATCCATATTTTTGGTAAAGCCATCCTTCGATTCGATTGACATTAAGCAAGAAAATCCAGCCTGCGAACAAGCCTATCGCGGAGCTTAAAAGGCCGACTAACAAAGCGAAGATAGAGAATAATTCGATTATGCTCTTTTTGGAGACACCTATACTTTTGAGAATCCCGATGTCTTTGCTCTTGTGGCTGATAATCATGTAGAAAACCACGAGAACGATAAAGATTGTGGTAAGCCCGACGAATCCGAACATTAAGATCAGTTCCGCCTGCTCGTTCTCCATAGGCGCGATGGATTCCCTCCTGAATTCCTTCCAGCTTTGCACATTTACCGTGTCCAGGAGGAATGCCTGCGACTCATTTTGTTTTTTCCTGGCGTAGTTGTTCCACAATGAACGTACAAATTCAGTACCCTGTTTAGCTTTAATGGATGGAACAAACTTGATTTGAATTCGGGAAACTCTTCTCGTTGAACCAGCCATGCCGCAGAGCTTTTGAACCTCTTCGAAAGGCAAGTATATTATCGAGCCGTCGACACGCGGCAGGCCTGTATTGGAAAGATCGCTCAGATAAAAAGTTTTCGTGTTAACAAGATCTGTGCCGGCCTGTGCAAACGCGCCGTATGGAGTAAGCGGAAAACAGCTTATCGAGTAGCTGATTCCGGGGATGTTTTTTCTGTCGGGATAGACTGTATTTTTGCTTCTTGTCATCGTGTCGCCAAGAACGCATCCTGTTAAATTCGGATCGTAATACAGGCTGAAGACATCCGACACGTTTTTTCTGTTGTAATATAATGTATCGACAAAGCCTGTGACTTTACCGTAAGTACCCGGCTCGATTCCCATAATTTCGATGGCACTGTCTTCCCTGGAGCCTCTTTGCCTGACGAGCGCGAAGCTCTTTATCACAGGTGTAACTGAGGCTATTTCTTTCTGTTGACTCAGGAGTTTAACGAAATCCTCATAGTACGCAAAGCCTACAAGTGAATTTGTTCCGACAACACAATCTCCTGCAAATTGATGGTTCTTTTCTTTGAAGTCTCTATAAAGGTCTGTCGTGACAGTCATTACCACGACGACAATGAAAACACAAAGCGTAACCGCGAGAACCGCGAAATACGTGATTTTGCGTTTTATGAAATATTTAAATGCAAGAGTAATTTTGTACATATATTATTCATATCTGAGAATCTCGACAGGTTTTGTTCTGGCCGCTATGATAGCGGGGATGACAGCTCCGACCGCAGCGGCGACTATCGCGAACAACACTACCTGCCAGGCCATAGGCCAGTCAACCCGGTTCGGTATTTTCGTGAACAAATACACGCTGCTTTTCCAGAGTTTCAAGCCGAAAATTATCCTTATCCATTCTTCGATCGAATTTATATTTCTGGTGATAATATACCCGAAGACAACACCGATGGCTGAACCGACTGTACCGACACAGGCACCGAAGCCCACGAATATCCATACCACTGAGGCACTTGTCGTGCCGCAACTCTTTATCACAGCTATGTCTTTCTGCTTCAGCCGCACTATCAGGCTGAATATGCAGAATATCAATATAACGACGCCGAAGCTTACGACACCGAAAATCACGAGTAGTACATTCATCTGCTGCTCATACGCCGCGATTATCAGGCTCTGCTTTTCAAGCGATGTTTCGAACCACTATCGAAACA
>JARRRJ010000121.1:9358-12039 GCA_037380865.1 Sedimentisphaerales bacterium | reverse complement strand
ACATTAACGCCCAATTCATCGAGCACGTCAGCGGCGCCGCTCTTGCTTGTGATAGCGCGATTTCCGTGCTTTGCTACGTGCGCTCCTGCACCTGCTGCAACCAGCGCTGATGCTGTTGAAACGTTGAAAGTTTTCACAGCCGCTCCGCCTGTGCCTACCACGTCAACCATATCATCGATACCGGTCTCGACTTTTACAGCGTGACTTCGCAGAGATTGTGCAAATCCCGCCACTTCAGGCGCAGTGAGACCTTTCATTTGCATCGCAGTCAGAAAAGCCGAGATTTGCGGCTCGGGAACTTCACCCTCGAAAACAACGTCCAGTAAATCTCTTGCCTCCTCGAAGCTGAGATTTTTCTTTTCCAGGAGTGGTTTTAAGTATTCTATTATTGTGCTCATTTTATTGCCTCACAGTTTGTTTGAAATTTTCAGCAATTTTCAAAATATTTTCTATTATTTTCCCCCCTGCCGGTGTAAGGATACTTTCCGGGTGAAACTGTACACCGAATATAGGAAGCTCTTTGTGACGCGCGCCCATTACAATGCTATCATATTCAGCGCTTTTTTCCAGGCAATCAGGCAACTCTAAAGCGATGAGACTGTGATAACGTCCGGCCTGCAAAGGATTTTCTATGCCTTCGAAAATGTCCTGACCGTTGTGAGTAATTCGCGAAGGTTTGCCATGCATGGGTTTGGGAGCGTGACCGATTTTACCTCCGAAATATTGAGCTATTACCTGGTGCCCCAGGCAGACACCAAGAATCGGAAGCTTTTCCTTAAAATAATCCACCGCATCCAGCGATACACCTGCAGTATCCGGGGTCCCGGGTCCAGGCGAGATTACGAGCAGGTCAGGAGCAAATTCCTGTGCTACCTGCTTCAATTTCTCAAGCTCAGTATCTGCTCTGTAGACCCTCGCTTCGCAATTTCGCTTGCAAAAGTCATCGACAAGGTTATATGTGAACGAATCGAAATTGTCGATGAATAAGACTTTTCTAACTTTTTTGTCCATAAGGAGTTATCCTTTTATCTGCTTTCCAGTACCCCGCCATGCGACGGCGGGGCTAATCATTTTCCGCGAATCGCGCGCAGGCACGAGCCTGCTTTGTGCTCTGTCTCCTCAAATTCTGTTTTTGGCACACTGTCATGTACAATTCCCGCTCCGACACGAATGTAGGCATTATGGTCCCTGACCTGTAGGCTTCTTATTGTAATGCAGCTGTCGAACTGGCCGTCAACTGTGAGGTAACAGACTGCGCCGCCGTAATAGCCGCGCTTGGTTTTCTCGAGTTGACGGATCAGTTTCATCGCTTCAATTTTCGGCGCGCCCGTGAGCGTTCCCATATTCATCGTTGCCAGATAAGCACTTAGAGCATCGAGTCCGTTTGCGAGGATTCCTTTGACATTACTTACAAGATGCTGTACTGACTCGTATTTTTCGACAGTCAAAAGTTCTGTTACTACCCTGCTTCCCGGTTCAGCTACGCGAGCTATGTCATTTCGCGCCAAATCGACGAGCATCATATGTTCCGCCAGTTCCTTTCTGTCGATCTTAAGCTCCGCTTCGTAACGAAAATCCGTATCAAGGTCAAGTTTGCCAGCCAACTTTCCGCGAGGCTTCGTCCCGGCGATAGGTCGGATTTCGACACTCCGATTTTCCGTACCGCTTACTCTCAGGTTCAATTCCGGGCTCGAACCCATCAAAATTGTGTTGGGAGTATTTAGATAGAACATATACGGCGAGGGATTCAGCTCGCGCAGTCTTTTATAGACATCCAGCGGCTCATCAGCGCATGGTTCAGTTATCGTTCTGCTCAATACAACCTGAAAAATATCACCGTCTACGATGTGATTTTTGGCTCTTTTGACCATAGACTCGTATTCTTCCTGGTTAGTATCACTGGATGGCTGGGATAACTTACCTTCATGTTTATGACCCTCCGGTGTATCAAACCTGGCGATATTGAAGTAATAGTCGAAGGATTCCTGTGCTTCACTTATAACTTCTTCCTGGTCGCCATTGGTTAGAATGCAGTTGACGATTATGTAACCCTGACCTGTGCCGTGGTCCATAAGGAAGATGTTATCTGCGAAATAGAGCTCGTAATCGGGATTTCCGAGCAGGTCGTCCTTGCTCGGAGGAAGCTTCTCGAACTGGTCGATAAAGTCGTAGCTCAGCGCTCCCAGCAGGCCGCAGGTTACGCGAAAAGGCTTGCTGGCCAGCTTGAATGAGAACGCAACAGCCCGCAAGACATCCATCTGGTTTACGCTTTTAAGACGCGTCTGCTCGTCAACTGTTCTTTCTTCCCGCCTGATTTTGCCCGAAATAGTCTCAGGGCTGAAATCGACAGATTCGCAGAAATTGAATCTTTCCCTACCCTGTTGTCCTAAATAGCCCAGAATTCGCTTGCCTGTCTTGCTCAGCGCTTTGATAGTAAAATCTGTGCCTGTGCCCGCAATATAAAGAGCAGGCTTTGCTGTCCCGAAACTGAGTACATTCGGTGCTTGCGGACTGGCCAAATGGTCTTTTGACTCGAACAGACAGCAGTTTTTGGCTCTGCCGTAGTCGCTCAACTTCGCAAAAAAATCCACCGGCTCAGTAATTTTAATCTGTTTGATTATTGGAATAATCTGACCCGGTTTTGCGCTATTTATGATCTGCCTGTAGTCTTCCATAAAGAT
>JARRRJ010000121.1:0-9342 GCA_037380865.1 Sedimentisphaerales bacterium | reverse complement strand
AACGCAACCTGTTTTTCCAACAGGCTGCGCTTTCAAAAAACAACAAAATTTATTTACAGCAAATTATCGCTTGCCCGTCGGAATTATCCTTCAGGCCACCACCAGCATCTGGTTTTTTCGCGATTAATTTGCTTCATAGTGAGCTTATTAAACCAGTTTTTCCAGGTTTTGTCAAGAGAAAAGAGAAAATTCCTTAGAAAAAGCAAAAAATATATAAAAATCTTGTAACGTTTTACCTGATTCATCGTCTTATTTAAAGAAGCAGCGTAAGTCTATCCTCTTGTTGGCTTGCCGTGAAGAAAGTATTTTTTTCGGCTGTTGGAAAAAATTTGATAAATAGTCCGTTTGTGTTAAGATAAAATAAAAAATTTGTTTTGGCGAAGGGAGTTTGTTGATGGGTACTGATAACAAACAGAAAGAGAGTAAAATCGACGAGAGCGAGTTAATTGCAAGTTTTAACGAGAAGTTCAAATCATTACGGCAGGAAATTCACAAAGTAGTTATAGGCCAGGACCAGGTAATTGAAAGGCTGCTCATAGCTCTTTTCTCTCAGGGTCATGCACTCTTAATCGGAGTTCCGGGTCTTGCTAAAACGCTTCTTGTAAAAACTCTCGCAGGTGTATTGGGCTGGGATTTCAAGAGAATTCAATTCACTCCCGATATGATGCCGTCCGACATTACAGGCACAGAGATTCTTCAAACCGATGTCTCTACAGGCACGCGTTACATGAAATTCGTTCATGGGCCGGTTTTTTCTAACCTGATACTTGCAGACGAGATAAACAGAGCGCCGCCAAAGACTCAGGCCGCCCTTCTGGAATCGATGCAGGAATACACTGTAACAGCCGCTGGAAAAACATACCAGGTGGAGCGCCCTTTCATGGTCGTCGCGACACAGAATCCGATCCAGTATTGTAGATGAAACAACTACGCACGATGTGAACGCGGTAAATACTGTTCTAACCAAAGAGGAAGTAGTTGCGTGCCAGCAGCTTGTTCGTCGTATACCTGTTTCGAAGCACGTGCTAACTTACGCTGTGGACCTGGCAACTGCGAGCAGACCTTCGCCTGTAAGTGATCCCTATATTAATGAATACGTGGAATGGGGCGCTGGCGTGAGGGCTTCGCAATACCTGATTCTCGGCGCTAAGAGTCTGGCTCTTCTGCGTAACTTACCTGCACCGTCGTGTAAAGAGATTCGGGATGTTGCTTTGCCTGTTCTGGGTCACAGGATACTTCGCAATTACAAAGCGGCAGGCAAAGGCATTACCACAAATATGATAATACAGGCGCTTCTGAAGTCTGTAAAAGAAGCGGACTATACCTATAAAGACGGGAAAAAGGATTCAGTATTTAAGAAAGCAACGGGATTAACCAGCATTTCCCCTGATAAAACTTCGGCCAGTGACAGAATATCTCTGGCTTTAAACAAGATCAGAAATTCTCCAAAAACTGAATAGGGATTGGCAAAATGCCGTTGGAAGGAAAAAGGAAGGCACAGGGAAACGCTCACAAATACCTGAATGCAGACTATTTAAGGTATCTGGAGAGTTTCTATCTTTCCTCCCGCGTGACAGTCGAAGGCGCATATTCGGGAAAACACACTTCGCCGCTAAAAGGTCACGCACAGGAATTTACCGACTACAGGAAGTATTACCCGGGGGATTCTATTCGCACTATAGACTGGAAAGTTTATGCCAGGACTGATCGATATGTGATAAAGCTATCCGAGCTTGAGACGATTATGACATGCTACCTGCTGGTAGACAGCAGCGCTTCGATGGCTTTCGGCGGCCACTGGCATGAGAAGTTCTTCGGAAGCGAGGACATGTCGAAATTCGATTATGCCTGTTATCTTGCAGCCGCTCTGAGCTATCTCACAATTAAGCAGGGAGACAAAGTGGGATTAACCTTGTTCGATAATAACATAAAGAATCACATTCCCGCCGGAAGCACATATTCTCACTTGTACAAGATACTGAACCAGCTCGAGAGAAATCGCGTGGGCCAGGGAACTTCAGTCGCAAGAGTGCTTCGCGAGAGCTTTCCTTTATTCAAGCACAAAGGAATTCTGGTATTGATTTCTGATTTGCTCGACGATCCCGAGGAGATATTCGGCGCACTGGATATGTATTTGCATAAGAACTTTGAAGTAGTCCTGTTTCACGTTTTGCACAAACATGAGCTTGAACTTCCGAGCGTATCAAGTGTGAACTTCATAGACGCAGAGACCAGGCAAAGGCTGACATCCATCCCCGCTGACATAAGAAACTCGTACAGCAGGCACTTGAACAATTTTATCGAGTCGATTTCTTCAACTGCTCAATCGAGAAAAATTGATTACCAGTTGTTCAGCACGGAAACTCCGTATCAGTTAGCATTACAAAATTATATCGCCGGGAGAGGGAAAAGATGAAATCACTGATGGGAGCAATTCTGTTCAATAATCCCGCCTTATGGATAGGCGCGTTCGCACTCGGCATCCCGGTTCTGATTCATCTGCTCACCAGGCGAACACCAAGAGATATGGTTTTCCCGACGCTTAAGTTCATCCGAATGGCAAAAGCAAACCAGTCAAATCTCCACAGGCTCAGACACATTTTGCTTCTCCTTTTACGCACGGCACTGATTCTCTTGATTCTGCTGGTCTTTCTCAAACCGATAATTACCGAGAGCAGCGATTTGATATCACAGGACCCGGACGCGGCTAAATCTGCGATTATTCTCATGGACTCGTCCGCGAGCATGGGGTACCTGAACGAAGGAGTCACTACCTTTTCAAAGGCTAAAGTCGCAGCACTCGAAATACTCGATAATTACAGCACCAAAGACAAGCTGAATCTTATTCTTATGGGCGCCGTACCTAAAGTCTCGTTCGACGCGCCAACTGAAAACCTTTTGATATTGCGCAAAGACATAAGAGAAGCTGCGCCCAAACCAGACTATGCTGATATTAATGCGGCGTTGGCTGAAGCCGTAAAACAGCTTGATAACATATATGGAACCAAAAAAGAAATATACTTTGTTTCTGATTTTCAGCGCACCAACTGGTCGAGCGTGAACTTCCGCATTGTAAAAGAAGATACGCAGCTGGTCTTTATACCAGTCGGCCCGGAACATGTGTCAAACTTTGCGATTACCTCCGTATCCGTTTTGCCTGCTTCGCCGACTGTTCTTGAACCTGTCGAGATTGTCTGCAAAGTTGCGAATTATGGAGACGAGCCTGCGCAGGTGCCGCTTGAACTGGTATTCAAGGATGAGAAAATTTTGCCGCAGGAGATTGCCGTCGAGCCTCGCAGTACCGCTTCGACAAGCTTCCGTGTGCGCATAAACAATGCAGGCCTCTACGAATGCAGTCTCCGGATTCCTGACGATGGCCTTATGGTGGATAACCGGAGGTACTTTACGTTTAACGTCGCGCAGAAAGTAAATATTCTTCTCGTCTCGGACGCGAAATCCGATGACGCAAAGTAGTTCGCTCGAATCAGCTGGACAAGCTTAATACTGCATCCGCACAGGTTATTGTGCTTTCTGAAATAGATGAGCTGACCCGCGAAAAGGCACAAATTCTAATCGATTATCTTCGCGATGGAGGTTCCATCGCGTACTTTCACGTTGGCGGAGCGTCTGCCCACAACCTGAAATTACTTACGGATGTTTCCGAAGGAGATTTCGACGCGCCTTATACGCTGACGGGACAGATTGATCTTTCACTTAAGGATGACCACGCGGTTCTTGCAGGCGCGAATTTCGATCACCGAATACTGAGGAAGTTCAAGGAGACAGGCGAACTCGGAGATTTTAAGTTCTACAGGTATTTCACAACCGAAAGAGTAAAACAGAAAGGTCAGGTTCTACTGAGCTACGACGACGGCAACATTGCGATGGCTGAAAAAACAGTGGGCCTGGGAACAATGCTATTATGCAATTTCGGGTGCTCGCTCGAATCCTGTGATATGCCGCGGCACACGTTATTTGTCCCTATAGTGCACGAGATAATAAAAGGACTGCGTCCTTCAGCAGACGCGAGAAGCTCATTCGAAGTTGGTCATCAATGCTCGATGACTACGGACCGGGTGAAACAGAACGAGCCGGTCGAATTGAAAGACCCGGACGATAAAGTTGTTAACGGCACGCTTGATATAAGCGATAGCGGCGCATTCATATTTTTCCCGAGGACACAGAAGTGCGGCTTCTATCGTATCTTTGCAAGTGATAATTGTGTTGGTTCTGTCGCGGTGAACGTAAATCCCCTCGAGAGCAATTTCGAGGCTCTGAGCATTTCGCAGCTCGAGGAGCTCGCGAAAATGTCTCGTGCTCAGCTTCACGCGGCGGCTGGAGACCAGAGCAGTATCACCGAACTCCTGAACGGCAAACAACTCTGGCATTACTTCTTGCTTATTGCGATAGCTTTGCTTGCTCTCGAACAGCTTTTTGTAACGATTTTAAAAAGATGACGGAAAACATCTTTTATACAGGTGTAAGTTATGTTCGAAAACATAATATTTGACCCGGTTATTTCGATGCCGCTCGTGGCGGGAATCGGCGCAGTTATGAGCGCGCTTATAATTGCGTATTATTTTTACGGTGCAAAAGGAACGGGAAAGTTCAGGAGATTGCTCCTTACATTTATTCGACTCTGCACATTGTTCGTGATGCTCGTGATATTGGCCAGACCAATGGTTCAGAAACCGCAGGAGCAGACAACCCGGAAACCTGTAATATGCATAATGGCAGATTCATCCGAGAGTATGAACACGAAGGACATAGATAAAAAAAGCCGCTATGAGACGATGATGAAATTTCTAACCGAAGATAAAGACCATGTCTTCAGGGACCTTCAGAACAGTTACGATTTGAGATTCTACACTTTCGACGAAAACGCGAGACGGATTTCTTCGGAGCAGCTTGCGTCTTCACCGCGTGCAGAGGGAAAGGACACTCGCATAACCGAGTCTCTCCTTAAACTCGTCGAGAGCAATACTGATAGAAAACTTCGCTCTGTAGTGCTCATCAGTGACGGAAGGACGAACGAGATAGACAGTGTCGGCAGCGCACAAAGCCTGGGACGTTATCTGCGCTCTCTGAATGTCCCTGTCTGGACTGTTCCGTTAGGAACTTCAGTTGAGTCCAAAGACGTATATATTACCGCGAAGCTCAGCTCGAATTTTATTTTCGTGGAGCAGCCGGCGACGATCCAGGTCTCTCTTTCCGGTGTCGGATTCAGTGACTCATATGCGAGAGTGAATCTTTACAGGGAGGACAAATATGTGACTTCCGAGCAGGTTCAAATCCGAAATGGACACGCAGAAGTTTCCTTTCCCATCCGGGAGGCAACACAGGGACTTTTTCAGTACAAGGTCGAAGTCGAGCCTCTCGATGGAGAAAGTGACATTTACAATAACAAAAGAAGCCTTATCGCGCGAGTGACAAACGAGAAAACAAAAGTTCTTGTCGTCGAAGCAGATCCTCACTGGGACAGCAAATTCCTGCTTCGCGCACTGCGCGCCGACACGAATATCGAGGTGACTTCCATATTCCAGATGAACGAATTCAAAACTTTTGCTATAGTCGAGAGTGTCACGGAAGACAATATGTTCAATAAGACAGTCACCCCGGGCGCCAGGCTGCCCAAGACAAAAGAAGAGCTTTTCAAATACGACTGCATTTTCCTGGGTAAAGATATCGAGATGGCTTTCCTGACTGAAGAGCTCAGACTCCTGCGCGACTATCTCACCGAGCGAGGAGGAAGCATCGTATTCTTTCGCGGCAAACCTTATTCGAACAAAATCCCCGAGCTCGCGGGAATCGAGCCCGTCGAATGGGGAAATGACAACCTCAAGGATGTGCGTTTCGAGCTTACCGACCAGGGAAAGATCAATCCCATATTCAATTTTCAGACTGCCGAAAGGAGCAGTGATATAATTATCCGCGAGCTTCCGACGATGGTGAGCGCAACAAAGGTGATAAATGAGAAGTCACTTGCGGTTGTTCTGGCGAAAGTGAAAACCGGCGCACCGGGCGAGGAGATTGCGACTGTCGCGTATCAGCGATACGGGAAAGGCAAAGTCATGAGCATAGGCTCGTCGGGCCTGTGGCAATGGGGATTTTTATCGACAGATTTGCAGCAATATGATGAAGTCTACGACCAGTTCTGGGGCCAGATGATACGCTGGCTGGTTTCAGATTCCGATTTTCTTCCCGGACAGAATATTTCTTTCGTAGTCAACAGCAACAACTTCAAGCCGGGCGAGACTGTCACCATGGGTGTTTACGTAAAGCAGATTGACAGTTCACAATACAAGCCGCAAATAGAGCTTATTGCGCCTGACGGGAACAGTGTCACTTTGTCGATGCAGCAGCAGGAGGATAACGCGAGTATTTATATGGCGCATTATACACCCGAGGAACAGGGTGAATATAAAGCTGTGCTTCGCAATAATATTGGTGAGCCAAAGGAAGATACCGCCCGCTTTACTGTGTATTACGATTCGCTGGAAACACGCTTTGTCAGCGCTGACAGTGAGTTTCTCGACCAGATTTCTTATGCCACGGGAGGCGAGTCCCTCGAGCTTTCCGAGCTTGGCGTTTTGCCGGGGAAGTTGAAATTATTCGAGAGTTTATTATGTGAGCGAACAAAACCGGAGGACGTCTGGGATCGCCTGTCGATTTTCGGCGCACTGGTTTGTCTGCTCGGAATTGAATGGCTTATACGACGTGCTTCAGGTCTTTTATGAACCCTTTTAGGGAGGATTACGACCATGAACGAACCACAAAAATCGCAGGTTTCCTTAATCGATGCAATAGATTATCTCAACGCGATAAGGAAACAGAATATCCGCAGACTTACAGTCGTAAGGACGATGTGGATTGCGCTTGTTCTCGGAATATTATTTTTCTATGCTGACGCAGTCGTGATTTTGAGCGGCTCGCAGCGCCTGGCTTTGGGCATAGCTTTTCTTATTGTCCTGACGGGAGTGTTTGTGCTCTCGCCTTTATTTCTGAATCGCACCAGGGACAGGGAGAAAATGCTCGCAAGGATGATAGAAAACAAGCACCCTGACATGGACAACGTGCTGGTCAACGCTATCGAATTCAACCAGAGTATAAAGGGGCAGAAGTCTAAAAACATTTCCGAGCCGCTGATGAAGAAAGAGATTAACCTTGCTGTAGACAAATTCAGCAGGATGGAGACTATCGAGGGGCTCGAACTGCCCACGATGAAAGCTGAATCGCGAATCCTTACAGCGACTGTCGTGCTATCCATCATATTTGTGATTGTATTTTTTAATATGTTTTTGTCGGAAGTGCCAAGATTCCTGGATCCTTACGGGGACCATCCCCCTTACAGCCCGACACAATTCGTGGTCGATCCCGCCGGTACGATTATCGATTATGGTCAGGACCTTACGATAAATGTTACGACCAGGGGAAAAATCCCTGATGATGTATCTCTTGTTTTTCAAAATCCCGAAGGCGGGTTTCTTAACGAAGTAGGTATGCTCAGCTCGGGTGACGGCCAGTTCTCACAGACAATCGAGAACGTTCGTTCGGAGATGGTTTTTTACGCGAGCATTAAGAGAGGCCGCAGCAAATATTACAGAATCGACCTGTCCAAAACACCTCGAATCGAGGAGGTTCAGGCAGACTATAAATTTCCCGAATATACCCGAATTCCCGCGAAAACACGAGTCCTGACAGATTCCGACACGCAGTTGAAAGGATACGAGGGAACACAAATCACGATGACTGTACAATCCAATCGTCCTCTTTCAGGCGGAGCTGTCACCATAGGTGACAGGCAGTACGAGTTCAAGCCTGACAAGGAAAATACAGTCAAAGGAGATTTCCCCCTGCTTGAAAACACAGAATTTTCCGTTGCACTTACCGACATCGAAGGGAATAAGAGCACAGATAGATTCACGGGTTCAATCGAAATCATTCCTGACGGCGTGCCTTATGTCACCATCGTAAATCCGGGAATGAATTCGTTCGCGATTCCCTCTGCGATAGTTCCCGTTGTCATCGAAGCGTACGATGACCTTGGCGTTCAGGACGTTAGTATTATTCGCAGTCTCAACGATTCGGATGACTCGCGCAAAGTGCTTTCCGACCCGAACGAAAGAGGGCAGTACGTTCAGCTCCGTGTAACTGAATTGTTCGATCTCAGTGACCTTGGCTTGAGACCGGGTGACGTTATCGATTATTACGCAACCGCGAGCGATTCTGTGCCGGGCAGGCCTCAGACAGCAGCGTCGGAAGCGTTCAAAATCGAGATTGTTTCCGAAGAGGAATACGCAAAGTCTATGCAGGAACAGATGGATGCAGAGGAACTTCAGCAAAAATATGACAACATTCTTGCGAAAATAGAAGAGCTCATTGACCTGCAAAAGGAATTGGAACAACAGACAAGTGAGTTGAAAGAGCAGATGGAAAACGGAGCAGACCCGAACTCGCAGGAAATTCAGGACAAGCTCCTTCGGCTTGCCAAAAAGCAGAGTGAGCTTAGCGAAAGAACACAGGAGGTCTCGCAAAAACTGACGGAAGAATCGAAAACACCGCCTGTTTTCGAGCTCGAAAAGGAATACAAGCAGGCTCTCGCGGAATTTGCCAAACGTCTAGACAGCGCCAGCGGACACATGGATACAGGCGCCGAGAAATTACAGGAAACTGCAAATTCAGCAGGAGGTAATATCGGCTCTCTCGGAATGGCAAATGACGAGCAGAACAAGGCTCTAGAGGAAATGGGAGAAAGGACCCAGGCGATGCGCGATGCGATTCGCCAGGCAAACAACGAAATTGCAAAAATGTTCGAGCTGATGAAGGATGTGAACACTTTCCAGCAATTGTACGAAGCACAGAAAAATCTTGCGCGTCAAACCAAGACGCTGAGCGAGATTCAGGAGCCTGACCTGGACACACAGATCAGACTGAAGGAACTTGCAGAGGAGCAGCAGGCTGTAAAAGAAGGACTTGAAAATCTGAAGGAGCAGTTCCGGGAGCATGGCGCAGAAGTGAAGGAAGAATATCCCGACGTTGCCAAAGACGCTGAAGCCATCGCAAAGGAAATAGAGATGCGCCAGATACCAGGTATAATGCAGGAAGGCAAAGACTATCTCGACCAGTCTCAGGCAAAAAGCGGACATGAGAAAGTGCAGCAGGCATACGAGCAAATGGAAGCAATGATACAATTCTGCAAAGCATGTTCCGGCGGAGGCTGCAGCCAGTGCGCGCTGAGACTTAAGCTCATGATGATGCTCGAGCCGGGAAATACGATGCAGCAGTTGGCGCAAGGATTGAACATGAACATGGGATTTGGCCAGGGCCTGGTAGGTGCTTTCG
>JARRRJ010000120.1:0-5881 GCA_037380865.1 Sedimentisphaerales bacterium | reverse complement strand
TTGGCAACTGGTTTTCCATCATGCCCGGTAACCCAACCCTGAACTATCGCTAATTTATCGCTTTTAGACCAGGCATCAGGTGTGATTTGTTTATCACCTGAAACTTCTTTTATACTTACAGTGAATTTCTCAGCATTAGCCAGGTCTTCCCATTTTCCCAATGTAAAATGTATGGAATGCCTAAACGAGCCAAGCGGAAACGAGGATTCTTCTATCGCGGAATTTTCATTAATATGCTCTGTGGAGGCTAGCTTCTTATCTTGTGAATCAACAAGTTGAATCACTGTCATCCATTTAATTTTCGGAAGGTTACCTACATAACATCTTAAAGTACCTCTAAGCTCACCATCTTCGATAAAAAATCTGATATTTTCCGTATTGATAATTTCTTTCTGCTCTTTATTACCGACTTTCAAATCGATATAAATATCTTCATCATAGAAAAAATCTCCCTGAAAATCATCGTATTGAACAGAGCCTGCGACAAGTCTCTTAATAAGATTATTTGCTCCATAACTTAATGGAATCAACAAAGCTATCGCAATAACAGCAGCGGCCGCAAATCTAAACGCCCGACTATTAAACAAAGTTGATTTTATTGATTGCTTATTAGAGACTTTTTCCAATGCGGCTATAACGCTTTCCTCTCGCTCATCCATTTTACTATTGATAATTTCGCCAAGCTGTAAAAGAGTTTCGCGTTCTTTTTGCAGGTTTTCTAAATGCTCTTTGCATTCTGAACATTGCTCGATATGTTCTTCAAGAAGTTCAATTTCATCTTCATCTAAAATCCCAAGAACATAATCCGTCGCCTGGTCTTGTATATTTTCACATTGACTATTCATTAGTTTCTCCTTGTTCGTCTAGTAGTCTGTGTAATTGTCTTAACGCAATTCGAAGCTTCGAATAAACTGACGATGTGGACATATCCAGGCTTTCAGCAACCTTTTGAACGCTCTGGCAGTCGAAGTAATACATCACTAAAGGAAGCCTGATTTCCATCGGAAGCTTTTCGATAGCTTGCTGCAGGCTATTGCCAGATCTCGGTTCCAGAGAATACTGCGTCACTTTCTGGCTTACAATTTCTCTGCCGCGCTGTTCTCTGTGAACAAAGTTAATACTCAAATTTCTGGCGATACTTGTAATCCATGGACCAAAGTGAGTACTTTTTCGCAGCTTTGATATTTCCAGAAAACCTTTCAATATAGATTCCTGAACCAGGTCTTCAGCATCATATATGTTTCCAACTATTCCAAGACATACGAGAAAAAGACGCTTGTAATATCTTTCCACAAGCTGTGCGTACGAGTCTTTATCGCCGCGGCAGGAACCTGCAACAAGATTTTCATCCGGGCAATCGTTCAATAGAAGCTCCTAAATCCAATACTACTATAAAGACAATTATTAGTCACCAAATTTACAAAAAAATGAAATACTTTGTTATTCTAACGAACTCAGCTGTTTTAGTAATGAAAAAAGGCCGAGCAAACTTAGCCCGGCCCGTGTTGATTGAATACTTGAGGAAATTACCGTATGTTAATCATTTTTTTCGGTGATGAACCAGATATCCTGCTCACTCTTGCCATAATCAAAGTGCAGGGAAGTCTGCTTTGACAGGTTTTCAAGAACTGAATATAACAACTTCTGCTTTTCTTCATTCGATTTAGTGTTTGCTATCGCCAAATCAAATGATTGAGCAAGGTAATAGCTGACACTGATACCGGACATATTGTCCGATTCAAAAACTACCCAGCGATTAAAATAGCCGCCGACCATTTTGAGCATATCATCGAGATTTGCGGTTCCGCCGCCGCTTTCAGGCTCGGGGCCGGGAAAATCTTTCCATAAATCTGTGTAAATATAGATACTACCCGGATATTCGACAGCTTCCAAAGGTACATGTTTGTATTGGCCGCTTACTATTATTGAATCACAATCGGTCTTCCGCTTCTCGAACGTTATGTTCGGATCAAATTCATTCTGTAGAATCTTTTCGAGTGCGAGAATTCTGTCTTCCTTTGATGCTTTCTCACGAATAATCCAGTCGCCATTGAGACGAAGGTCACGCAGTTTTTCCGATTCAATCCTGTATTCATACCGTTGAAGTCCTGTGTCATGCAGTACAGTACTAAGTCCGCCTTCACTCATCATGAGCGCCCAGTTACGTACCCGGGCATCATCCCAGAAAAAAGACAAGTAACCTGGTGGTGGAGGATTATCAGTTGACTGGTAATAATGCAATTCCTGGGCGGCATATATATGACGTTCCGGAATGTAAGGTGCATGTACCCAGCGTATTATTTCTCCTTCATCAAGAGAGTAAACTGCATTGAATCTCTCACGCCAGCCTCGTACGGGCTCAGGTGGACCATCTGTAAGAACTGGCGCGAGATTATACCAAAGAGTGACACTATTTCCTTTAACAATGTGACTATGCCAATCAACCTTTACGCTCCCATCTACAAGTTCAGCGATGGCTGTACGATGATATGTGGGATTATCTAATTTTAGTTTCATATCCTCGATACATACATATACAGCATCATCTACCAGATCAAGCAAATCGTTATACTTCACAAGACGTTCTTTGAGCTTCTTTACTTCGGCTTCTTGTGTATTTTGACTAAGCTTTGCCAATTCCTTTTCTAAATCTGCTCGTTCTTTTCGAAGATCAGCAAATTCCTTTTCGTGCCGTTCCCAGCCTTCTTGATCCTCATCTATATTATGTATAATACGAACCTTTTCTGCTTCATGAACATCTTGATTTATATGTACTTTTATTTTCCCTTTTGCTGCTTCTAACCAATCTTCGGATTTTGTAGAGCGAAGTCGCAGGCTGCCTGTTAAGCTGTCAAGAA
Source organism: Sedimentisphaerales bacterium (assembly GCA_037380865.1). Taxonomy (GTDB): domain Bacteria; phylum Planctomycetota; class Phycisphaerae; order Sedimentisphaerales; family Anaerobacaceae; genus JAFGPS01. The sequence continues at coordinate 3,023 of JARRRJ010000120.1, read as the reverse complement.
TCAAGTCCCCCTCGGCATACATCGAGACGCTCTCAAGCGCAGGCATTTCGACAAGCTCCGGAACCTCACCCATTTTTGCAAGCAAGTTTGCAGCCACTATTTTACTCTCGAAGCGTCCTTCCGAAAGTACTTCAGTCAGACCTTTTACATCACCAGCAGCAGCCATTTGCCTAACAGCAATTAACTCATCTGTGAACCGGCCTCCATTATAGATTGGTATCGTATCTGATTTTTTCGTTAAAAACAGACTACCCGCGATGACAACAGCTGTAATTATGCACACCACAGCGGCTATTTTTGACACTCTGTTGATTAGTACAATCCTTGACTTATCTTTTTTTCGGGGCTTGGCGGCTAAAGATGAAAGAAGTCTCTTTTCGAGTTTATCACGAAGAGTATAGTCAGGTTTGTCATCGAACTTTATATTATTGAGATATTTTTCAAAATCTTTACGTTCCATTATTTTTCACCTCCCATAAGAAAGGTATTTTCTTTATTCATTTTCTTTCGTAGTTTTTCTACGCCCCTCGATAGCTGGCTTCGAACTGTGGCCGGAGTTGTTCCGAGAATTTCGGCTATCTGGTTATATGTCATTTTCTCGAAAAAATGTAATGTGATGATTGTCTGATACTTTGGTTTTAGGGAAAACATTGCGTTCTTTAGAGACTCCAGCTTTGAGGCTTTATCTTCAAGGGTATTATCATGCTTTTTTGAATTTTCCCCGAAGTATTTTTGTGCCTTTTTATGAATTTCGGCTTTCCGTAAATATTCATTTATAAAATTGGTCGCGATTACATAAAGCCATGCCCGAAACTGTTTTTCGCTGCCGTCGAAGCCATGGAATTTCTCGACTACGCGCAAAAAAACCTGTGATGTAATATCCTCTGCGAGATGCCAGTCGAAGAGCCTGTGGACACAATATTTAAAGACCGCATCGTAATGCCTGCGATATAATATCGAAAACGTATTATAGTTCTTCTGAGCTTCGATAATCAGCTCGGTACTTTCGAGCTCACTGACATCATCCACAATAACAAGGCTCCTAATTTTACAGGTTTCAGCAATCATCATTATTATAAATGCGCAGAAACCGAAAATGAGGCAAAAAAATATGAAAAATTAATACAGTAAATGAATTTTATGTCTAATTGTCGAAAATTCTTTGTAATAAATCAGACTCCAGGTATTTGGATAGAGGTACATCGCCATATACTCTTTTGGCTTCTTCAAGCAGGATTTCCTTATAATCAAGTTTATCCGTTTTATTATCTTGACGATAAATATATAGTACCTCTGTATAATTCTCTTCCTTCGCATGTATCGTTATTGCAAGCTGATTCCAGACCTCTAAATTATCCCAGTTCGCGTCCATGGAAATCATATCTTGTTTCCAATTAATATCGTATCTGTTATCCTCGCTTTTCAATACAGCAGTTACCATTGCTTTCAATTCGACATTTTCATTGAATAAATCAATTACTGATTCCGGATTGCCAATTCTTTTAGCTTTCATTAAATCATCATGAAGCGACGTGAATAACTCATTAGACAAAGGATTCTCAATTTTCTTTTGTTTTAGTCTTTGTCTTAATTCGCTGAAGCCTTTAAGTTTTAAAACAGCTTCATCGCTCATATAGTCTGTATTGTCATATTTGACAACAAATGCAAAAGAGCGAGTCTGATTATTAACAATCACATTGCTGGCTATGGAATTATTGAACAATTCGGGATTCATATGGTGATTATGTATCCTGAACCAGTCTTCCCCTTTCCTTTCTTAAGCCGCTTTTACTTTACTGATATGACTTAGCCTGACCTGTAGGTATGGCTTCATAGGATATATTTTCCGATCGACTTTTGTGGAGATATTATAAAGCGATAACTCCGCATAATGCGTCGGAGCAAAGTGAACCTGACTATTATGATAAATTATCGAATCTTCTGTAAATACAGCTTCCAGCCACCCATATAAACCATCTGCAAAAGATAAATCCTTATGCAGCAAAATAAGGTAACCTGCAGATGGAGTTAAGTGTGTATCAAGATAAAAATATTTTTTTGAGTAGTTGATGTTATTAATTGAATTCGGCCATAAATAAGGTTTGTCTCCACGGATTTCCTTAAGTTCTAAAGTCCGCTGAATCCATTTGTCCTGCCCTTTGTCTAATAATACAAAGTAGAATTGTCGATTCCATAAGTTCGGATCATCATATAAATAGTATGCTGCACAAAAATAGTTTGGATCATTTAATATGCTATAGCCGTGTATTTCTCTTTCAAGATTTTTTATCGCAACCTGGTCATGTCGAATATTATCCTTGATGAGCAATTGCTGTAAAGTATCAGCTTCAGTTAAACCTGGGATAAATATTGTGATTGAAACAAGAACGATAAAAATACTCTTACGGGAATCCATTATTTTTTCCTCTCATTATAATCATGCATTCATTGTATAATTGCGTGTAACACTATTATTTTCCCAAAGTCTGTCATATTAACATCAGTAAGTTGATTTCTATCAATATATCGGCAAAGAAGCTAAGTTTCAGCAATCATCATCATTATAAATGCGCAAACCCCAAAAACGCGGCAGAAAATATTTTAAAAATTGAAATTAATTACTACAGGACTGGAAAATTTAGGATGACACATTAAAATGTCAGAAAATACTTGTTCCGGAGTATGCTATGAAACTATACGGCCTGATATTTGATGTTGACGGGGTGATTGCCAATACCGAACCGCTCAATGCCAGGGTTACTATAAAAGTACTTGAGGACATGTTTGGCTTAAAAGGCGTCAAGCCAACGGATTTTGCCAAAGGTATCGGCAAGGGTGCGGAAAAATACGTCAAGGCGGCCGCTGACGTGCACAACCTGCAATTGAATCCTGAGTTGCTTCAAGCCGCGGCCAGATTACGTGAGCAATATTTAATCAAAGTAATGAGAAAAGAGCCGCTGCCAATTTTTCCCGGTGTATCAGAGATCATGGATGCAGCATTGCAGAGTGGAGATTTCCGTTTA
>JARRRJ010000119.1:1139-7025 GCA_037380865.1 Sedimentisphaerales bacterium | reverse complement strand
GTTCCAGCGACCAGACGAGTGTCTCCGGGAAAGACTCTTTTTCGGAAATGTCCTCGACCTGGTTTACCCAAATGCCTATATGCCAGGCTTGCAGCTGCGATTCCGGCGGCTCAGACAATGTCCAGGCTTTGTATCCACCCCACCAACGAATTCGTGTAACCGGCATGTCTCCAAGGCAGCGAAAATCGTCAGCGTCCATGCGCCATTGCCTGGTTTGTCCCGATGGTTGAGTAGATCGCGCAGACTCGTTCCAACCGCAAAATACAGGTTGGATATCCAAATTCGGGTCAATTTCGATCGGTGGCTGAGACCATTTAACATGAGAAATTCCTTTATCATCAGGTAAGGATGGACCGTTTCCATTAAGGTCGTTATATTTCATGCCGCGAATTGTGCCTGTCTGACCTTCATACACTCTCCCTGAAAGTGCTTGAGCCGCCATGGAGTAAGATGTACTTGAATGCGCCAGAACAAGCAGAGATAAGACAAATTGAATGAAACAAAGTGACGTGGTTTTCATTTTTCTACCCTCTCAACAAGGTAATGACAACATCGCATCAATAATAGTCGTCTTTTGCAAAACAGGACTCTGATCTAATGCGAACGACGACTTCGTTCTATCTAGCAAGTCTGCTGTTTTCAATTCTTGAAATATATCATCATAATCCGTTAAATACAAGGTGAATCTTCCCTGTCCACAATTCGAGTACGCGCCTGTAGAAGCAAAATAATAAAGCAACCAGGTATTGTATAAGGTCGAGAAAATAACTTTCTGGCTGCGGCAGCAAATTCATAAATGAGAACTTCCTTCAGAGAGTACATTTGAGATGTTCAAATTTTTGCAAATTGCTAAGTTATTGAAATTAAAGCAGTTACGAGATCGATTTTTGAAACATCGCAAGACATTCAAATTTCAATTGTACGGCAGTTGTATCTGCGCCACGACAACTGACGAGTGCAAGTCGGCTAATTCGAAATAGTCAAATTTCCCGGTTGAGTGGAGTAGGACTTCAACAGACTGTGCCAGGCCGAAGGATGGTAAATTGTCGATAATAACGAAAGCGATGGGTCATTATTGCACAGTCGTAAGAATATATCGAGAAATAGAAATACACTGTATTACGTACCAGAATTACCGCGTTGTTTGCCGAACCTTGAAATGTAGGACTGTATATGATAAAATCATTATGTAGTTGATCTTTGAAAAGAACGCACATGAATTGGCACTTTTTATAATGGAATTATCTTCGAATATCCTGTTTATCCCCTATTAGTATGTATTTATGAAAATTATGAAAATAAGACTCTGTGTGTTGCTTGCGATATTTTCATTTATACCGGGTCCCCTGCCGGTACATGCGGGTATTTTATGGGAATACTGGGCTAATATACCCGGTAGTTCTGTTGAAAACTTAACCGGAGATTCCAATTATCCCGATTATCCCGCAGGTATCGATTTTCTTGATATCTTTGAGGCTCCTTCGAATTGGAATAACAATTATGGAACTCGTATGCGAGGTTATATTGTTGCTCCGGCTACGGGTGATTATGTGTTCTGGATTTCCAGCGATGATAACAGCGAACTCTGGCTGAGCGTCAATGATGACCCGGACTATGCAAGTATGATCGCTAATGTAACTGGATGGACCTCATTACGACAGTGGAATAAGTTCTCGACTCAGAAGTCAAAACCAATCCATCTGGAAGAAGGAAATCATTACTATGTTGAAGTTCTGCACAAAGAAGGCTCCGGTGAAGACAATCTTTCTGTTGGCTGGTCTAAACCTGGTCAAAGTACATCTTCACCTTCTGAGGTGATGCCGGGAGACGTATTGTTGCCATGGACGGGGTATGATACAAATTATAACTTCAAACCTTCAATTAGTGTAACCGGTGAGCTGTCTTTCGATTCAGCTCCCGAGACTTTACAGTTGGTGGCTCTGGTCAAAGATGACGGCAAACCTTTGCCGGCCCACACTGCAAATCCGGATGAGAATGATAATAATAAATTACGCTGGTCCTGGTCTGTGGTTTCTGTTCCCTCAGAAAGTAACGGTGTCACATGGTTAGACGGTCCGAATTACGGAGAAGCATTTACGTACGAGGGATCGAATAATAAACCGGGAACTGTTTTTATTTGTGATCCTTGTGCTACATTTGATGTGCCGGGTCTATATGTTCTTGAATTCAGTGCTTCAGATGGTAACAAGGAAACAGTCGAACAAATCAGTGTTCTAATTGGCTCTTCAGATTTATATCGAGAGTTAGGATACCTTTATCTATCGCCGGTGCCTTCAGCAGAGTACATTCCTACTGGTACTGAATATATTTTGGTAAGATTTAGTGAAATTATCCCGCAAGAGGTTAGTAACCTCTCCTCGTTTATTACCGTCTGGGGTGAGAAGAGTGGAAATCACCCCGGCCAAACACACATTGCTTCAGACGGTCGAACAATTATTTTCGATATGGACAATGGCTTTGTCACCAATGAAAGAGTCTCAGTGAGCCTGAATCCCGTTCTTGGACCCAGTTCTGCAAATATTGTCGAGCCTTATTTTTACCAGTTTATGGTCAGTACGAATTTTCCGGATGCCGACACAGTTACATCTCGCGGCGACATCCCTCCTGAAGGCGCCAAAGAAAACGCTTTTGATGGGAATGCTAATACTAAATGGATGGATTACTTAGTTCCGGACGGTATTAATCATAATAGCTGGATACAGTTAAATTTTCCAGGGATTGAAGGAACACGGACAATTGATAAATACACTTTAACTTCTGCCAATGATGCTCCGGAAAATGATCCTATGGACTGGTTTTTTTACGGGATTGATGAATCCGACCAACTCGTTTTGCTTGATGTTCAAACGAACCGGGTCTTTAGCGCTCGGGGCCAGAAGAAGACTTATACGATTAACAATGTCACTGCCTATCGTGGATATCGGCTCGAAATTACAAAAGTCAATGATCCCGAAAACGCTTTTGGTGTTCAATTGGCTGAAATTGAATTTCATGAACGCTCTGCTCTTCTGAGGGAATACTGGCTGGATATCGGAGGCAATTCGATCAGCAATTTAATTAATCATCCGGATTATCCGGACAATCCCAGCGGCAGTGATTATCTTTCAAAATTCATGACGCCGACCGATTGGGCGGATTCCTACGGAACAAGAGTAAGCGGATATCTTACGGCTCCCATTACCGGTAATTACGTTTTCTGGATTTCCAGTGATGACAATGGTCAACTCTGGTTGAGTAAAGATGATAATCCTGCAAATAGCAATTTGATAGCTTCAGTTCCGGGTTGGACCTCGCCGCAGGAATGGAATAAGTATAGTTCGCAAAAATCAAACTCTATATTCTTAATTGGCGGAGAGAGTTACTATATAGAAGCGCTACAGAAAGAAGGGGGAGGTGGTGACAATCTTGCGGTAGGCTGGGCCAAACCCGGCCAAAACAACTCGACTCCTTCAGAGGTAATACCTGGAAAAGTACTTTCTGCTTCTGCAATTACAGGCTCGGTTTCTGTCCAGAGTATAATGGATGCAGCATCAAATTCCGTTTCGGAGCAGGAAACTATCAGTGATATTCAATTTCAATTATTTCAGGCTAATCCCAGCGGCCCAAGGATTTCCTCCAACGGTGTTTCCATTCCTTCAGATTTTCCTGAGATTTTAATTACCGTGAACAGGAATCCTTCTGACGGATATATTTTTATTCCATATCCTCATAATGCCAGCAGCCGTCAGCGATATGTTATGATGTTGGACAATAATGGGGACCCGGTATGGTACAAAAGAGGAAACAGTGACGCATGGAATGAATTTAAAGTTCAGGACAACGGCACAATAACAATGGAAATCTTCAATGGTTACGATAACAACATGAACTGGCTTAAAAGATACCAGGCAAGGAACGGTTATGTTATCAACCATCATGATTTAGAAGTACTTGAAGACGGCGGATATTTAATGATAGCTGACAACACGCCTACAGTAGATGTGAGCCGCCTAGTTCAGGGCGGCAATCCCAGCGCAAGAGTCACTCAAACAATTATTCAGGAATATACTGCACAGGACGAGCTTATATTCCAGTACCGGGCATGGGACAATTACGATGTTACCGATATGCAGATTGATAATAACCGCGGAGGCAGTTTCCGATTTCCTCATATAAACGCTATTGATGTAGATGATGACGGCCATCTGGTTATTTCATGTCGTCACCTGAGTGAGATTACCAAGATAAACAGGGACACCGGAGAGAAAATATGGCGCCTTGGCGGTGCGCATAGTGATTTTACTTTTGTCAACGATACTCTCAACGGATTCCGGAATCAGCATGATGTTACAGCTTTGGGCAATAATCATTATCTTCTGTTTGACAATGGTAATGGGCATAATCCTCCTGTATCAAGAGCGGTCGAATATGAATTAGACCTGGAGAATATGACAGCAACTTTAGTCTGGCAGTACAGGGAAACGCCGGATTTTTATACTTATTATATGGGTAATGCACAGCGTTTGCCTAACGGCAACACTCTTATAAATTTTGTTCTGGCGAATTATCCAAAAATCATAGAGGTGAATCCTGAAGGGATCAAACTGTTCGAGATGTACCTGCTTCCAGGTTCGGACCTGTATCGGGCTTTTCGTTTCCCATGGGATGGCGCAGTAGAAGTACCATATCTTATTGTCGAGTCTCACGATGATGAGGCAACTTTGATTTTTAATAAATTCGGTGATAAGAATGTAGATCACTACAATATTTATGGCGATACAACGCCCGAGCCGACCAAGTTTATTGTTTCATCTACAGATACACTCGAACAACTTGCCAATTTGGACAATGGGATTCGTTATTACTTTCGTGTTACAGCCGTTGATGCAAATGGGCTGGAAAGCGATTACTCTAATGAAGAAAGTATAAGGATTGCGATAACTCAAACAGATGTGAATATCGTACGAAACGGTGATTTCTCCGGGGGAATTGACGGCTGGATATGGCAGACTCCTGTTCAACCTGCTTCTGCTGACTAGGAGGCAATAAACGGGCAATTCCATAATATTATTTATAATGGTGGTACCGAATGGTCTTCTATACAATTACGACAGGATGGAATAGGTCTGGTTAAGGGCAAAGAGTATATTTTTGAATTCTATGCCTGGGCGGATTCGCTTCGTTTAATTGAAGCAAAGGTCAGCCAGGATATATAACCATGGATAAATTACAGTAAAACAGGTCTGACTTATATTACTGCCCAGAAACAATATTTTACTTATCCATTTACTATGGATGTTTCATCAGATGATAAGGCCCGGGCTGCAATAAATACTGGTACGTCTGATATTAGTGTTTATATTGACAACGTCTCGCTTAAAGAAACTGAATAGTTCGAACGGAACGATGACGTAAAGAACCATTCTAATAAGCGATGTCCATACTAATCATAAATTGACATCCGAACCGAATGATTTTTGAATCATAACGCTATGAATCATAATAACTTTATCGGGGATAAATTGTTGCATCGTAAGCCATCTGATTAGGTCAAGAATAACAGGATGGTTAAATCAAAATAGGAAATGTAGGAATAGTAGGTTTCTTATTCATATCTCTCTGTGTGATTATATATCTTTTCATAGAAAAGAGGAAGTCTTCTGGAAATTAAGTGTATGAACCTTATTTATCATAAAGAACATTGGTAAGTCGTTTAGAAGTCCGACAAAGAAGTTAGCATTTTCCAAATAATATGGAGTGACAAAGGTTGACAAACACAAAGTTTGTTTGCATTATATATGTTTAATAACATGTCGAAGGATCGATAGAAGAAATCAGGGATATTTCTTAGAAGGGGATGCCTTCTTCTTATGAAACCTAAAACAT
>JARRRJ010000119.1:0-1127 GCA_037380865.1 Sedimentisphaerales bacterium | reverse complement strand
GAATGGGCCGCTGATAATTTTCAGAAATGGGGCCTTCAGCCTGCCGGTCAGGACGGGACTTTTTTTCAGAATGTGCCTATCGAACGCGGCTTTACCTATACGACCGGCATGCCCGAACTGAAGGTTGGAAACCAGAAGTTTATGTTGGAAGAGAGAGATTTTTCAATCCATCCCTCGTCCACTGCGGCCACAAGAATCGATTCCGAAATCATTTTCGTCGGATATGGGATTTCCGCTCCTGACAAAGGCCTGGATGAATATGCAGACATTGACGTCGAGGGCAAAATCGTCCTCGCTCTTCAGGGTTCCCCCAAAGATGCCAATGCTCCTGTGGGACGTTTTGCACCTACTGCCGGGGACGAAGAAGTATCCAATGAGGCGTGGGAAAAAGAATCATCTGATCGCGCAAAGATCCAGACGGCGTATGAAAAGGGTGCCGCTGCCATTTTATTATTTGATCCGCGTCCTCCCGCCGCAAGTAACTCCGACCAAAGATTCATGCGTAACCAGCGTCCGAGACAAGAACAGAACGATGAGCCTGAGCTGGAATTTGACCGCGATTTTCTGATTTTTACAATCGAGAGCCGAGTGTTTCACGCCATTATGAAACCTGATAAACAGGAATCTCTGGCTGGTTTCAACCAGCGACTCGACACGATTCGTTGGGATATCAGGAAGAAAAAGGTCCGTTCCATGGCTGCCGGCGTGAAGGCGCAACTCAAAGGATATGATAACGTTGAAGAATACAGTGAGGAGCTTAAAAACAATATCTCGCGAAATGTCCTTGCTAAAATCGAGGGAACCGATCCGAATTTGAAAGATGAGTATATCATTATAGGTGGTCACTTGGATCACCTGGGCGTCCGAAACGGGCTGGTCTATAACGGAGCCGATGATAATGCATCGGGTTCAGCGGTGGTTATGGAGATAGCCAGGGTTCTGAGTGAAGCTGGCTATAAACCTAAACGGACCATCATATTCTGCTGCTGGTGCGGCGAGGAACTTGGTTTGCTCGGCTCCAACCACTACACGTCAAATCCATGCGACGGTGTTACCATGGATAAGGTCGTGACCTACTTTAACCTGGACATGGTGGGACTGGGTGACACTATCGGCGCTCCGGGTGC
>JARRRJ010000118.1:0-12492 GCA_037380865.1 Sedimentisphaerales bacterium | reverse complement strand
CCGAAGCAGCCGCACCGAGCTTGTCTCCTGTCCACGATAAACCATGCTTGACTCCCGAGGACGTGCTCTGCAATGCCCGACCGGTCTGGCTTTCTGCAGTTCTTATCTGACTGTTACTTCTAATCGCATCGCGGGCGCGTGAAAAAGCGCTGTCCAATGTGTTGACCGAAGTCACAGTGCCTTTTTGGATATTGTCTGCAAGCATGTCAAGCTCATTAACTGACGACGCGAGCATTTTTCTGCCTGATGTGCTTGCATTCATTTCTTCTGTTTTCATAAAAGCGACAGTCTTGCGAACGTTTTGTGCGGCGGTCTTGTAATCTTTTTTCAGAAAACTCTCGCGTGCCTTGGTTAAATTTTCCTCACTGGTTTTGATGGCTTCATTCCGCTGCATTTGCTGTTGCTGCTCTGAGCTTACAGACGGATTTGAACTCTCCATTGCCTGTGCTCTGCTTTCAAATCCGGTCAAAGCTATGCTGCCAGGAACAATTACCACTGTCATTAAGACAATGAATTTTCGATACATAATTAACCTCTCTTTCTCAAGACAGATTTTTATAATCTGCTTACTTTACCTGAACAACACGCAACTTCGCGTGAGTTCCTTAGACTCTCCCCTAGTCTTTTACTCTACCAGTGTTGTGTCTGCACAGCGGTTTATTGCAGTTGCATATCAGCCTTGCGAGAGATTTAACTCTGCTCTCACTGCTGATTTTGCATCATTGCATTTCGTCGCTGCGCCATCGTTTTCTCCCAGCTGTCCCAGTCGAATTTTATCTCGACCTGTTTGACAAGATTCAGGTCATTGTCATATTTCAGGAGTTGGTTGCCCATCATGACAATGACACCATCCGGTATAGCTACCATTGTGCTGTTTGCCATCATCATATCCGTTGAACTCATCATCATGCCGCGGCCGGTCATCATGCCGCCATAACCTCCCCGGCCGCCCATCATACCTCCGCCCATCATACCTCCGCCTCCTGTCATGCCGCCGCCACGTCCGGCCGGCTGATCAGCGGCGAAGACAACATAGGTTCCCGCCGCAACCAACGCGACTGCTGCCAGTAGAATCATTGACTTTGTCATTTTTGGTCTCCTTTCAATAACTTCCTGTTTCTTTCTTTTATATTTCCCGTCTTACCTGTTTACCGGCAAATATCCGGACCACCTGCGCGACAGCAAATTTATTTACTGCTGCGCTGTATCCATCATGGTTTTTTGCCAGTTTTGCCAGTCAAATTTAATTTCTACACTTTTAACAAGATTCAAATTACTGTCATACTTCAAGAGCTGGTTTCCCATCATAACGATTACACCACCATCCGAAGCGGGAATAATAGAACTCCTGCTCATCATCATTCCCATGGAGTTCATCATCATGACAGGATAGCTCGCCACAGGTCCTCGTGTGGTCGTAGTTATGTTTTGCGCAGAGCTGGTCGTGCGTGTTTGTGTTGTCACGGCATTCTGCGATGTTTGCGATGCGAGCGAACGAATGAAATTGATGACGTTCCACCTTTGACGCTCTGTCAGAACGTCGGCAAAAGCAGGCATCGGTGACTTCCCATTTGATATTTTCCAGAACAGAGTGCCGTCAGTCTGGTTTTGGACCGCACTGCCAGTCAGGTTTGGCGCCAAGGCGTTTCCTTTTGCGTTAGCCCCGTGACAATAAACGCAATTGTCCTCGAAGAGTGACTTTCCGGCCGCAATCGATTCTCTGCTGGAAGGTACAGGATTCTTCCGTTCGGCTTCAGCCGGAGGCGCTTCCCATTCGCTGCTCTGGCGAGTTGTCGTTTGACCGCCCATCATGCCGCCTCCCATCATTCCTCCACCACGCATCATGCCGCCGCCCATCATACCTCCACCGACCGGCTGGTCGGCCGCAAAGACGACAAAAGTCCCCGCCGCGACCAATGCGACAACTAACAACAAAATATTTGACTTCTTCATTTTCCGTCCTTCTGAAAATTATTGCTGTCCACTAACTTCTTCAGCATATTCTGATCTATCGGTTTCCTTGTAAATATCCGAACAAGCTGCACAAAAACTAAAGTAATTCCTACGGCGGCTATAAAAGCAAAAAGAGTTCTCAGGCCGCCGCTGCTCATAAAGATCGACAAAATATAATCCACAACGATAAGGCTGCCTATAAAAACAAGAACAGGTAATATGAACGCAAGCAAAACCGGGTACGTTACCGACTTACCTTTCTGATGGCCTATTCGCTGATATATGTCTATACAGCAGTGACCGTTTCCATGCTTGAAGCCGCATTTCTTACATTGTTTCAGTCCTATGTAAAACATCCATGCTCTTTAATTCTTTAGAGTTATTTGCAATCTACTATTTGTATATATTTTGCATACGCAATTCATTAGGCTTTTTACTTAAAGGAGTTCAGTAAATGGCCTATTTAGCAAGTTCAAATGTTTTATTGGCAATGACTATCTCTTCATTCGTCGGAATAACCAACACTTTGATTATGCTCGCCGCACTGTTTATACAGGCTTCCGTGTTTACAGCATCGTTATTCTGCGCATCGTCGAGTTCTATTCCCAAATGAGTCAGGCCATGACATGTGAGTTTTCTTATCTGAGCTGAGTTTTCACCCATTCCACCTGTGAATACCAAAGCGTTTGTGTGTTCCAGAACAGCGATATAGGCACCGATATATTTTTTTACACGATATGTGAACACATCGATAGCAAGTTTTGCCTTTTCCTGTCCCTGTGCTGCGAGTTTGAGGAGTGTCCTCATATCATTGGAGATTCCGGAAATACCTGCCAGGCCGCTCTCTTTATTAAGAATCCTTGCAAGCTCCTTATATTCATAACCTTTGTCCATCAGAAAGAAAATTATCTCAGGATCGATGTCACCGCATCTCGTTCCCATTATCAATCCTTCGAGTGGCGTGAATCCCATCGAAGTGTCTACGGACTTGCCATTTTCGATGGCTGTAATGGAGCAGCCGTTGCCAAGGTGACATGTGATTGCGTTAAGCTTGTCTTTTGATATATTGAGAAATTCTGCCGCTCTTTCGCTGACATACTTGTGGGATAGGCCGTGAAAGCCATATCGCCTGATATTGTATTTCTCGCAAATCTCTCGCGGCAGGCCGTAAGTATAAGCGGCAGGGGGGATCGTTTTGTGAAAAACTGTATCGAAACATGCGGCCTGAGGAATGTCGGGGAGCATTTGGCGCGCAGCCTGGATGCAGTGTACTCCCGGAAGATTATGAAGAGGTGCAAGGTCGATAAGCTCGTCGAGTGACTCAACAACATTGTCATCGATAAGAATGTCACTGGTGTATTGCGCGCCGCCGTGCACGATTCTATGGCCTGCCGCATTAATTTCGCTCAAATCCCTGATGACTCCTTCCGATTTGTCAGTAAGCTGTTTTAGAATCAAAGAAAAGCCGTCTTTATGGGTACGCACAGCCCTAGACAGTTCTTTTTCTTTTTTACCGTGATAATACGACAGGACCGAGTCATCCTTACCTATTCTGTCTATGTTGCCTTTCGCAAGAAATTTTCCGTCGGGCATTTGATACAGATGGTATTTGAGAGAGGAACTTCCTGCATTAATTACGAGTATCTTCATTCAATAACATCCAGTTTCCCATCGTATTAATGATTCTGCTCTGTCATTCCCGCGAAGGGGGATATCCACTTATGTGGCGAGAGAGTGGATTCCTGCCTGCACAGGAATGACAATAGAGTACTTAAGCAGGTGACTTCCAGACCCATTCTCTGATTTCAGGCATATCCTGGCCGTACTTTCTGATATATTCTTTGTGCTCGATGAGTTTGTCCCTAATCATTTGCTTCGTATATGCGGCGATATGTCCCAGTTTCGGTACACGGTAAATCGCATCTGCAACCAGGTGATAGCGGTCCAGCTCATTCCTGACCAACATGTCGAACGGAGTGGTAGTCGTGCCTTCTTCCTTGTATCCGCGCACGTGCAGGTTCTTATGATTAGTCCTGCGATAGGTCAGGCGATGAATGAGCCAGGGATAGCCGTGATAGGCAAAGATAATCGGCTTGTCTGTAGTGAATAACGTGTCGAATTCGTAATTTGACAAGCCGTGAGGATGCTCTTCCCTGGGCTGCAATGTCATCAGGTCAACAACATTAATCACGCGTATTTTCAAATCAGGCATTTCCCCGTTGAGCATATCCACCGCTGCGAGTGTCTCGATGGTGGGGACATCTCCGACGCATGCCATCACTAAATCAGGCTCAGTTCCTTTGTCGTTGCTCGCCCATTCCCAAATGCCTATGCCGGAAGTGCAGTGCTTGACAGCCTGGTCCATGGTCAGCCATTGCTGCTGCGGCTGCTTGCCTGCGACTATAACGTTTACGTAATCCCTGCTTCGCAGGCAGTGGTCTGTCACTGACAATAATGTATTTGCATCAGGCGGGAAATATACTCTTACAATGTCGGCTTTTTTGTTCACGACGTGATCGATGAAGCCCGGGTCCTGGTGACTGAAGCCGTTATGGTCCTGCCTCCAGACGTGCGAAGTGAGCAGGTAGTTCAGTGACGAAATAGGCTTGCGCCACGGAATGTCGTGCATAGAAACCTTGAGCCACTTCGCGTGCTGGTTAAACATCGAGTCAACGATATGTATAAAAGCCTCGTAGCACGAAAACAGTCCGTGCCGACCCGTGAGCAGGTAGCCTTCGAGCCATCCCTGGCAGGTGTGCTCGCTCAGGATTTCCATGACTCTGCCATTTGGCGCAAGGTGGACATCCTCGGGGATAGTATCTTCCGTCCAGACCCTGTCAGTGACATCAAATATTGCATCGAGACGATTTGACGAGGTTTCATCGGGACCAAAAACGCGGAAGTTTTTGGTCTCCATATTCAGCTTCATTACGTCTCTCAAAAATTTACCCATGATTCGCGTAGCTTCTGCGGTGACTTTGCCTGGCTGGGGAACATCGACTGCATAGTCGCGGAAGTCAGGCATTTTCAAATCGCGAAGGAGCAGCCCGCCGTTGGCGTGAGGATTGGCGCCCATGCGCCTTGTGCCTTGCGGCGAGAGATCCTGCAATTCATCTCTCAATGTCCCGTTCTCATCGAAGAGTTCTTCGGCCTTATAGCTCTTCATCCAGTTTTCGAGTATTTTAATATGTTCGTGATTTGTCGCCATTTCTCCCACAGGCACCTGGTGGGCTCGCCAGAAACCTTCGACCTTTTTCCCGTCAACTTCCTTCGGGCCTGTCCAGCCTTTCGGACTTCGCAGAACAATCATGGGCCAGTGGGGACGCACTGTAAAGCCGTTCGTTCTTGCCTCCTGCTGTATCGCTCGTATTTCCGCTACGATTTCATCGAGAGTTTGTGCCATTTTCTGATGCATTTTTTCAGGATCGTAACCTTCGACAAAGTAAGGCTTGTAACCATATCCCACAAACAAATCCTCGATCTCCGCGTCGGAGATTCTGCCTAAAACAGTAGGATTGGCGATTTTGTAGCCGTTCAGATGTAAAATCGGCAAAACGGCGCCGTCTCTTTCGGGATTAATGAATTTGTTCGAGTGCCATGCCGTCGCAAGGGGACCTGTTTCCGCTTCGCCGTCACCGACGACACAGACCGCGATAAGGTCGGGATTATCGAAAACGGCACCGTAAGAATGCGCGATGGAATAACCGAGCTCACCTCCCTCGTTAATAGAGCCCGGCGTCTCGGGAGCTGCGTGACTCGGGATACCTCCAGGGAAAGAAAACTGCTTAAACAGTTTCTTCATTCCCTCTTCGTCCTGCGAAACCTGAGGATAAAGCTCGCTGTATGTCCCCTCGACAATCTCGGCTTGATATGCTCGAGCTTGAGAGGCTCTTTGAGCATCGGATTGTCATACAGGTATATCTGCCCGACGGAAAGATAATTCGCGGCACGCCAATACGAGTTTATCAGCTTTAACTCTTCTCCGGAAAGAGGACCTTCCGTGGCCCTCTCTTCCTCGACGAGGTCAATCGAATTCTCTACACTCATAGATTTAGCCATGATAATACTCCTTTGAGAAAGTGAGCTAAAGTGACTAAAGTTGAATTTGAACACCTTCGGCGATTGTTTTAACTTTAGTTCACTTTAATTTACTTTAGTCACTTTGAACTTCCTTTTATTCGCTCTTGACTTTTACTTTTACGGGTTTTGTTTTTTCGGTTTTGGGTAACTTTATGCTGAGGATTCCGTCCTTGTAAGTGGCGTCGATTTTATTTGCGTCGACATCGCATCCGAGGTTGATTTCCCTTCTGAAAGAGCCGAACGAGCGTTCGAGGTGATAATATCCTTTTTCTTCTTTTTTCTCTTCCTGCTTCTTTTCGCCGCTGATGGTCAGCCTGTTGTTATTTACCGAAATGTCGATGTCTTCCGCTTTGCATCCCGGCACCTCTGCTTTGACCATAAACTCATTCTGGGTTTCGGCAATATCAAGAACAGGCCACCGGCTTGCCCTTGTCATCGGCCAGTCCCAGTCCTCCAGGAAGCCGCCAAACAAGTCATCCATTTCATTGTGGATACGTGTCAGAGGATCGACTCCTCTTTCTCTTCTTCTTATTGCTAATGCCATGGTAAACCTCCATTGTTCCAATGCAATTCACATTCTTGTTCTTAAAAACGTACAACAACTATTATTTGGAGGGAGTTAATACCAGACAATAGGGAGAATGCCTAATTTCGGCTTTGAAATTGCTCAAAATTAAAGTCTTGTTTGCAGCAGTCAGAAATTGATGGACAAATACCGCCTGCAATTTTATTTTTGAGTCTTCATTTAACTATGCGCGAGCGTAACCTTCGAAGATGGAACGGAAATGGAAGCCGCAGATAGCGAGAGTGACGGCTAAGTGAAAATGCTCGGGTTTCTTGATGAGAGACCAGAAAATGAGTTTCCAATATGAAAACCTGCCTTTATCGATTATTCCGAGACGCCAGATAGATTTAAAAAATGCCCTGATATCGCAGTATCTGTATTTTGACCTGTTGTTTTCTCCGGGTTTGAAGTTTTTGAGGAATGCCAGGACCCTGTCATAGTAGTTCTTTGGTGAATATATTGTGCTTACGACTTTTCTGTATCCTTTCAGAAGTTCCTCTGTACCCATTTTGGGTATGAAATTCATCGAGAAATCCGTATTATCTCCTGTACTTTCGTTCGAGAGCCTGTTTTCATTCATGAGCCTGCTATAAAGTTTTGTACCCCTCGGAGCGTTTAGCAGCCCGACCATAGCTGTAACTACGCCGCTCTTTTGGATGAAATGAATCAGATTATCGAAAACAGATGCTTTATCGCTGTCGAAACCAAGAATAAATCCTGCCTGTACCTGCATTCCGAATCTCTGTATCTTTTTGACACAGGCAACCAGGTTTCGTCCTTTGTTCTGGACTTTGTTGCATTCGCTCAAGCTTTCTTCGTTAGGAGTCTCAATCCCGATGAAAACGCAGTCAAAGCCCGCCTGAACCATCAAATTCATTAATTCTTCATCGTCAGCGAGATTTATCGACGCCTGTGTGTTAAAGGTAAAGGGATATTTTCTCGATTTCATCCATTCTATAATAGCAGGAAGCAATTCTGACTTCAGAAGTCTCTTATTGCCGATGAAGTTGTCATCCACGAAAAACACCTCGTCTCTCCAGCCATGAGAGTACAAGTCTTCCAGTTCCTTTAGTACCTGTTCTGTGGTCTTCGTTCGGATTTTGTGTCCGAATAACGTTGTGACATCACAGAAATCGCAATTAAAAGGGCAGCCTCTGGAGTATTGTATGCACATCATCGCGTACTTCTTCATCTTGATTAGACTCCAAAGAGGAATCGGTGTTTGGTGCAAATCCGCTTTGTCATGCGTGTTGTACACTTTTCTGGTACAGCCTTTTTGAACATCGTGAATAAACAAAGGCAAAGTAATTTCAGCTTCTTTGAGAACAAGGTGATCCACGTGAACATATTTTTCGGGAATGCTGGTAAAAAGGGGACCTCCGACTACTGTCTTTGTTCCGATTCTCCTGCATCGCTCGATTACCTGGTCCGCGGATTTGCGCTGAATGAACATGGCTGTAATAAAAACGTAGTCTGCCCACGCAATGTCGTGATCGTGCAGTTTCGTTGTTGTCATATCGACGAGCTTTGTTTCCCACTCTCGAGGTAATATTGATGCTACAGTCAATAGTCCCAGCGGAGGTACAACCGCTTTTCTCGAAATGAACTTTAACGCTTTTTTAAAACTCCAGAAAGTGGGCGGAAGGTCTGGATTTACAAGAAGAATCTTCATAATGCTGCTCCTGCGAAATATATCAACCAAAAATTCAATTCACATAAAGGGGGCCTGAGGCGATATGATTAAATCAACAGGAGACTACAATGAGGCACTTGGAGAAGCTAAACCTTTCCGGCAAAGACTCTCTTGAAGCTTTTCTTGCTCCCAGTCTCATAACAAAATGTTCGCTGCTTCGCATCAGACTGCTTTTTCAAATTCGCTTAAAACCGGCCTAAATCAACTGACTGGCATTTTACAATAAAAAGCCAACCATATATACTTGTCGGCGTTAATACGCGCAATTATACAGCAAATATACAAATGCAATAAGAAAAATCCTAAATCTATATAAGAAATTTCCTAATATCAGGTGAATAATTAAAATATTGACAAAATACGTCAATGCCGTATCATAATGTCCAAAAAGTAATACATTGCAAAAGATTAGAAAATCTTTAAGCCGCAAAGGCAGATAACTAACCTTTGCGGCTTTTATTTTACTTAAAGGACTAAGGCGTTTCCGGGCTGTGAATGCATTTTGAGTATTTATAACCATGAGGTATTTTGCAGGGTACATAAGGAAAAAATGCTTCAAAAGCAAAAACCAAAACCCTATCGCCATACAATATCAAGCAGGTAATAAATAGAGGCAGTGGCGCAAAAAACTTTTTTAAAAAATAAATTATTATTGGACAGCCTGGATTCTTATGTTATAATACACGTTAAGTGGAGGATATTCTTTCATCTCTCAGGAGTTTCCCCATAGATAGAAAAAGAGAGAAATTTTATGTTGGCCAACAGATCGGCCAAGGAGATGTACAAGTGAGTACAGGAACAGTAAAATGGTTTAATTCGAGCAAGGGATTTGGTTTCATTAATCAGGATGAAGGCGGCGACGATTTGTTTGTCCACCATTCTGAAATTAAATCCAGCGGCTACGCATCGCTCGATGAAGGCCAAAAAGTCGAGTATCAAGTCGGACAGGGCAAAAAAGGCCCGTGTGCGACCAATGTGATTCCCCGCTGATTGAAGGACACAGCTTGCAAACTAAAGGCCGGATTTTGCCCGGTCTTTTTTTATGCGCGTCAAAACAAACAGGATGTACCTTAAATTGTTCTGAAACACGCTGATATTTATATTGCTATCTCTTGTAAAAGAGCATATATTGCAGTTTTGCAGAAAGTAAGGCTGGGTGTATTGTTTTTGTCCTGATTTAACGGATTCAATTTAGGAAGAGCATAATGGCCGCTAAAAAGAAACAAGTCAAAAAGAAAGAGAAGGAACAATCGGGAAAAAAACAGGAGACAGCCGAGAATCAAACTACTGAAAAAGAGCAACATCCCAAAGAGACGACAGAGCAAAGCCGTCTTAATTTTCCTGTAGTCGGCATTGGCGCTTCAGCGGGCGGTCTCGAGGCTCTCGAAGGCTTGCTTAGAAATATAAAACCAGGCTGCAATATGGCTTTCGTGATAATTCAGCATAGAGCCACAGAGCCAAAAAGCGTCATGCTCTCGCTGCTTCGCAAGTACACTGAGCTTGAAGTCTATGAAATAGAAGACGGGAAGAAGATTGAGCCTGACTGTATTTACATCAACCCGCCTCATAAAGATATTACAGTCGAAGACGGAAAGCTCTATTGCGAAGAATCCACAACCAGTTTGGGAGTAAGACTGCCGATTGATTTTTTCTTCAGGTCGCTTGCCAAAGACCAGGGAGAGCGTTCTATATGCATAATTCTCTCAGGCACAGGTACCGACGGCACTCTCGGCATGAAAGAAGTCAAAGCGGCGGGTGGAATGGCTATGGCCCAGGATGAAAAACAGGCTAAGTACCCCTCTATGCCCGCAAGCGCCGTTGATACAGGCCTTATTGATTTTATCCTTCCGGTCGAAAAGATGCCCGATGAGCTTATGCGTTATGTCAAACATCCTTACCTGGAAAAATCCCGCGCGCCTGTCGGGTCAGAGGATAAATTTGAAAAAAACCTGCTTAAAATATTTAAACTAATCCGCACTAGTACCGGCCATGATTTCTCTAATTATAAGCGCAATACTATCCGCAGGCGGATCGAAAGGCGAATGGCGGTCCACAAAATATCGGAAATTGACGATTACATAAAGCTTTTATACAAAGATATCCAGGAAGTGAAGACACTCTTCAAGGATATGATAATCACGGTAACGAATTTCTTCCGGGACTCGGAGGCTTTTGAGGCATTGAAGGAAAAGGTAATCAGGCAAATCGTTCGCACCAAACCTGCCAACGCAAATATACGCATCTGGATTCCGGGCTGTGCCACCGGTGAAGAGGCATATTCAATCGCTATCCTTCTGGAAGAAGTCATAAGCGAGCAGGAAAACAAGCATGATGTCCAGATTTTTGCTACTGATATCGATGATGATGCCATCGATACCGCACGGTACGGCAGATATCCGGACAGTATAGCCGCTGACGTCTCCAAAGTGCGTCTGAACAGGTTCTTTAACCGGTTCGACAGCAGCTATAAAATTAAGGAGTCGGTTCGTGAAAAACTGGTCTTCGCGAAACAGAATTTGATTAAGGACCCTCCTTTCTCGAAACTCGACCTGATTTGCTGCCGCAATGTGCTTATTTATATGAATTCGGAGCTGCAGAAAAAAATCATCTCCCTGTTCCATTATACTCTCAATTCCAATGGATTTTTGTTTCTCGGTACAAGCGAGACCATAGGACAGTTCACAGACTTGTTTTCACCTGTCGATAATAAACAGAGAATATTCAAGCGAAAACCGGGAATTTTAAGAGCTAACGAACAAGCGCCTTTACTGATGCCCACAGCATACGAGGAAAAATATCCGGTACGAACAGGCCAGTACAGGAGGGAAACAAATATTGGCAGGTTAGCGGAAAGATTGATTCTGACCGAATATTCACAGCCCTGCGTGCTTCTGAATGAAAAATATGATATTGTCTATTTTAACGGAAATACAGACCCGTTTCTGACAATGCCGAGCGGAGAGCCGACTACGCATATACTCAAAATGGTAAGAAAGGAAATTCATTACAGTCTCAGTATCGTCCTTCACAAGGCAGAGCGCGAGCAAAAAACTGTAACCAGCGAGGAGCTTCATATAAAATCCAACGGCGATACCGTGAATTTTAATCTTATAGCCAGGCCGGTTACAGAGCCTGACATAAAGGAGAAACTGTATATGGTTATCTTCGATATAAAATCCAGGTCGGAAAAAGAAAAGAAAAAGCCTGACAAAGAGCCGGATAAGCAGGATGAGCCTCGCGTCAAATTCCTCGAACAGGAGCTTTCATCTACAAAAGAGTACCTCCAGACCACAATCGAGGAGCTTGAGACCAGCAATGAGGAGCTTAAAAGCTCGAACGAGGAGCTTCAATCCACCAACGAAGAGCTTCAAAGCACCAACGAGGAGCTTGAGACTTCGAGAGAGGAACTGCAGTCAGCCAATGAGGAGCTTCGAACAGTCAATTCCGAGCACCAGAACAAGATAGATGAGCTGGCGCGTGCCAATGACGACCTGAATAACCTGCTTGCCAGTACTAATATTGCGACTATTTTCCTGGATTCTGATCTGAAAATTAAGCGTTTCACTCCCGAGTCGAAGAACCTGTTCAAATTTATCGAAACAGATACAGGCAGACCTCTGGACCATATTGTCAATAAGCTCAATTACGAAAATCTCAGGGAAGATACGCAAAAGGTGCTGGATAGTCTCGAGAGAAAAGAGCATGAAATACTAAGCAGGGACGGCACATGGCTGCGTGTCCGAATAGCTCCCTACAGGACCACGGACAACATCATTGACGGCGTGGTAATCACTGTTTTTGACATCAGCAGAGAAAAAGACGCACAGGAATACGCTGAGAATATAGTCGAGACTATTCGCGAGCCGCTGATAGTTTTGGACAAAGACCTGAAAGTCATCTCTGCAAATAACGCTTTTTATCGAAACTTCAAAGTTAAATCCGAGGAGACGATAGGTAAATTCATCTATAACCTCGGAAACAGGCAGTGGGACATAGCGCAGTTGAAAAAGCTTTTAGAGGACATTTTGTCGACAAGTACCTCTTTCGAGGATTTCGAGGTCGAGCACGATTTCCCGAACATAGGTGCGAAAAAAATGATACTGAACGCCAGGCGCATACTCCAGAAAGGAAAACAAACCGAATTGATTCTCCTGGCGATAGAAGATGTAACTTAACTCGGGATTCGTGGCTCGTGACTCGT
>JARRRJ010000117.1:12674-13468 GCA_037380865.1 Sedimentisphaerales bacterium | reverse complement strand
ATATACAAAGTCATGACAGGCCGAAAAGGGAAAAAACAATTGCTCAGATTTTTATTTTGGGAAAGCACCATAAAGTGTAACCTTTCTTGTGCACATTGCCGAAGAATCGAATCCGAAGAAACAGCTTGTCAGGATTTATCCACTCTTGATGCGAAATATCTAATACGGCAAGTGGCTATACTTGGACAGGAACAATCTATTATGCCGGTTATGGTTTTTTCAGGTGGTGAGCCTCTGCGTCGTGAAGATTTATTTGAATTGATAAACTTAACGACGTCGCTCGGGATTATTCCGGCTATTGCTACAAACGGAACGTTAATCGACTCTGATAATGCGGATAAGATACTTAAAAGTGGAGTTATGAGAGTCTCTGTCAGTCTGGATGGCGCAACTTCCGTAGTTCATAATCAGCTTCGTCAATTGCCTGATTCGTTTGAGAGAGCAATCGAAGGCATTGGATATCTGAGAGAAAGAAAAATACCTTTTCAAATTAATATGACCTTGACCCGTCACAATGCTCATCAACTTGAAGATATTTATAACCTGACTAAATCTCTTGGAGCAGTTGCAGTTCATATATTTATGCTCGTTCCCGTTGGCTGCGGAACCAAACTGGCAGATACTGATATGCTTACTCCCGAACAATACGAACAGAAGATGATGGAAATTCACAGGTTGGATTCGCTTGGCCAATTGGAGATGAAAGTTACTTGCGGGCCTCATTATGAGCGCGTAAAAAGACAAGAGAGAGCATCTTCTGCAATAAAGACGAATCCTGGGAATAAACATGTACA
>JARRRJ010000117.1:2871-12603 GCA_037380865.1 Sedimentisphaerales bacterium | reverse complement strand
GGCTGGTCTTGGAGTATTATTCGTGAGTCATCAGGGAGATATTTTCCCTTGCGGCTATCTTCCAATAAAATGCGGCAATATGCTTGAGGATAAACTCACAGATGTCTGGTACAACAACTATGACCTTGCCAGAATGCGCAGCGAGAGTAAGCTTGAAGGTAAATGCGGTGTTTGCGGATATAGACAAATATGCGGCGGCTGTCGGGGAAGAGCTTATTCTGCGACAGGTAATTATATGGCAGAAGAGCCTTTTTGCGCTTATGTGCCTCATGAGGCGGCACATTAAGAAAAATCTTGAAGGAAACGAATGATAAATATCAGTAAATTATATTGTGACCAGGCTACTCCTGGTGACTGGCTTCGCTACGGCAGAAAAAATTCAGGTGAGGGTGAAAAAGTACCTGAAAAAGCATCTGAAAGACGTCCGATAGTAGTATGGAATATCAGCAGGGCATGTAATCTAAAATGTGTTCACTGTTACAATGACAGCGGATCAAGCAAAGCTCCTGATGAGCTGACTACAGATGAAGCAAAAGTTGTATTAGATGATTTGGCTGAATTCGGAGTACCATCTGTTTTATTTTCGGGTGGTGAACCATTAATGCGGCCGGATTTATTTGAATTGATAGCGTATGCTGTTGAAAAAGGATTGCGTACAGTTATTTCAACAAATGGTACTCTTCTGACTACTGATTTTGCACGAAGAATAAAACAGAACAACGTTTCGTATGTTGGCATTAGCCTTGATGGTGTAGGAAAAATCAATGACCAGTTTCGGGGTGTCGCCGGCGCATTTGACAGAGCAGTTACAGGTATTAGAAATTGCCAGAATGCAGGTGTGAGAATCGGCTTGAGATTGACTCTTACGAAAAGAAATGTTCAGGACTTGGAGAGTTTATTTGATTTTTTTGAAGACGAAAATATCGAGCGTGCATGTTTTTATCATTTCGTTCCGAGCGGGAGAGGGGAAAATATGACCAAAGATGACCTTACTCATAAACAAACGAGAGAGGCAATCGATATAATTTTAGCTAAAACCAAACAATATAAGCAGGCCGGACGCAAGACTGATATTTTGACAGTAGATAATCATGTTGACGGTGTTTATTTATATTTGAAATTGAAACGAGAAGATCCTGTACGTGCTGATAATGTTCACAAATTATTGATGTGGAACGGCGGCGGGATGTATAGCAGTGGTGTTGGAATTGGTTGTATTGATTTTCATGGAAAGGTTCACCCTGATCAGTTTTGGAGTCACCATGAACTCGGTGATGTACGAAAACGCCCTTTTAGCAAAATATGGACAGATACAAGCGATCCATTGCTTCGCGGTCTGAAAGAACGTCAGAAAAATATCGAGGGAAGATGCAGACTGTGTCAATTTTTTAATATTTGCGGCGGGAGCTTGAGGGTAAGAGCCGATTTGCATTACGGCGATCCGTGGGCTCCCGACCCGTCGTGCTATTTAACTGATAGTGAAATAGGCCTGGACAACAAGCAAAGGGATAAATCGGAAAAAATCATGAAATTTTCCAAATGCCCGACTAATTTTTAACGTTTATGGATTTTACGGATAGAACAACCAGTTATACTCATGAAATTCTAACTGAGCAGATACTTTGGCTGATAAAGCTCAGGTGGATTGTTGTTGGGGGGATTGTTGTCGCCGCACTGCTGGGAAGTTATATTTTTCCGGTTTTGTCTGCACCATATTTAATATATATCTGTGCCGCTCTGCTGCTGGTTTCCAATATTATCTATATGCTTTTAGCTAAGAAAAATTCAGAAAATGCAGAACATTTCAACATAAAATTCGGGATGATACAACTTGAAACAGACTTGATGATTCTTACATTAATTCTGCATTTTTCGGGCGGAGTCGTAAATCCGTGTTTTCTCTTTTATATATTTTATGTCATTATAGCGGCGATAATACTGCCGAGAAATCTATCTTTTACTGTCGGACTTACTACAATTTTTTGTTTTGTGCTCCTGGAGATTAATGAATTTAAGGGCGGAACAATCTTTGGCTATTATCCTCTTCAACTTTCTTCCATTGGAGGAATATGGCGTAATCCGGTATATGCTCTTGGTGTATTTGCGTCATTTTCATTTACTGTCATGCTTGCGCAATTTTTGACAAGGATGATCATTATAAGAATGACCGACAAAGAGCTTGAGGCTGCGAGAAATGGAAATGTCTTAAAAGCTATCATAAATGGAATGTCTGAAGGACTGATATTTGTGAATGATTGCGGTCAAATGTCTATCTGCAATCCTCAGGCAATGCAATGGAATAATGGACTTAGTTCAGATGCTCAAAAAGAAAGTTATGATTCTTTTCCTGCTCCTTTGACAGAAATGATTAAAAATATCACCATGTACGGGGATAAATCAAATGTCTCAGGTCAAACTATATCGTTTGAGACTTTCCCTGAATTAGGATATGTTCAAGCTAAGTGCTGTCCTGTGATCGGAGTTCATGGGAATTATCTTGGACATGTCATTGTAGGACAGGATTTAACTGAGCATAAGCGACTTGAAGAATATTTGAGAAACAAAACAGAAGAAGTGGCAAATATTAACGAACTTCTAAAAATGTCGCGTATTGAAATGGCACAACGGGAAAAAATGGTGGCAATTGGACAAATGGCTACAGGTATTGCGCATGAGATAGGTAATCCCCTGGCAAGTATATCTTCAGTAGCTCAATATCTGGTCAGAAAACTCACACACCATCAGCAAAAGGAACAGTTATTAGTTATCCAGTATCATGTCAACCGAATTTCAAATATTTTGAAGCGGATGCTTGGACTGTCAAGACCAGCGGCAAGTGAATATAAATGGTCAGATATTAATTCTTTAATTGAAAATACATTATCACTTATCAGTTTCGATAAACGTGCAAGCCGTGTCAGGATAATAGATAATCTAAATCCTGACTTACCAATGCTCTGGTTGAATCCCCAGCATTTAGAGCAGGTGTTTCTTAATGTTTTTATAAATGCCCTGGATGCCATGGTTGCCAAAGGTGACAGATCGGATCATTGTCTTACAAAAACTAAGGAATCTAATCATAGCATCGTTGAGATTCGGATAAGTGATACAGGTGTTGGAATGAATCCCCAAATATGTAAACGAGCTTTTGAGTCGTTCTTTACTACAAAGGAAATAGGCAAAGGAACTGGAATGGGGCTGTACGTAAGTTATAATCTTATCGCTGAGATTGATGGAACAATTCAGTTAGAATCAGAACCGGGAAATGGTACGACAGTTATTATTCGAATTCCTGTTAAACCGAACAAAGCTATGATTAAAAGTAATGATGAAGAAGATAGATTTGCTGAAGCTTGTTGAATTTTTATCGGATACTTGATGTTGAGATATGAAAGTAAATGATGTAAAGGTAGATAATTATCGATGAATGAAGAAATATTATTGGCTGATGATGAAGTAACCTTCAGAGACACTCTAAAACAGATTCTCGAGGAAGAAGGTATGTCCGTTACTGCCGTTGGAGATGGAATTAGTGCAATAGATGCAGTGACCAAATCTCCTTTTGCAGTTGTCATACTTGATATAAGAATGCCGGAAAAGGACGGAATAAAAGTCCTCCAGGAGATTATGCGCATAAGGCCTGAAACACGTGTCATAATGATAACTGCTTTTGGCTCAGTAGAGATGGCAGTCGAGGCAGTCAAGCTTGGTGCGTGTGATTATGTGGTAAAACCTGTGCTCATGGATGACATTCTGACAAAAATTCGTCAGAATATCCAATATCTTGACCTAAGGGAAGAAAATAAACAGCTTAAACAAGCGTTATTGAACGAACGGTTCGACATAAAACAAATTATAGGCAAATCTCCGCCGATGCAGATAGTTTTTGACATGATTCGTAAGGTTGCTCCTACAAAAAGTAATGTTTTAATAACAGGAGCCAGCGGTACTGGCAAGGAATTAGTAGCTCGTGCAATACATTCTTTGGGATCTAAAAACGGCAGTCATTTTATTGCGGTTAATTGCGGCGCAATACCGGAGAGCTTACTTGAGAGTGAGTTATTTGGTCATAAAAAAGGGAGTTTCACTTCCGCTTACCAGGACAAGAAAGGATTTTTTGAATGTGCCTGCGGCGGAACACTATTTTTGGATGAAATGGGACATATGCCCTTGAGCTGCCAGGTAAAACTTTTACGAGCAGTCGAGCAAAGACAGATTACTCCAATAGGATCGACGAAACCTGTGGATGTAGATGTCAGGTTGATAGCCGCTACAAATATGGATTTGGAGAAAGAAATAAAAACCGGGCGATTTCGGGAAGACCTGTACTATCGGATGAATGTTGTCGGAATCCATCTTCCTACCCTGCAAGAGAGAAAAGAAGATATACCTTTGCTGGTTGAACATTTTATCAGGAAATATAATGCAGAAATAGGAAAAAGCTGTACAGGAGTAAGTGATGATGTGATGAGATTATTCATGAGTTATGAATGGAAAGGCAACATAAGAGAAATGCAGAATGTAATAGAAAGGGCTGTTATCTTCACTGAATCTGACAAAATCAATATTTCCGACGTAGGTTTTCTGGGTTCTCATGCACCTGTATTGACCAATGGAGATGAAAATCTTCAATCCGCGGTCAGGGCATATGAGAAGGAATACATTTATTTGGTTTTGAATAGATATAATTGGGATAAAAGTGAAGCTGCAAAAGCTTTGAATGTTGGCTTGTCCAGCTTATATCGAAAGATTGATGAGTTGGGCATAGCTTCCAAAAAACGTAAACATACATGAGAGAGAAATTATACATTAAACGTCCCTGTATTTAAGATATTTTTTTAATAGTTAAAATAAGTTTTCGGAGTAATAATAATGAAAGTAAAGAAGTCCGCAGCTTATGCATTACACGCTTTAGCATATATGGTAAGACACAAAACTCAGTTGCCTGTTACCACCAAAATGATTGCCAAATCAGAAGGTATTCCCGCAGATTATCTTGCTAAGGTATTCCAAACGCTTACTAAAGCAGGTTTTGTCAAGTCTGTCAGAGGTAAGAAGAAAGGATATATTTTTGACAGACAACCTGAGGATATTTCCTTATTAAAGTTGATTGAAGCAACAGAAGGAGGACCAATATTTAAAGACTGTTTTTTAAGGCATTGTCAATGCGGAGGAACTCCGGACAATTGTCGCATTTATTCAATCTGGATTAATTCTACAAAAAAAGTCCTTGATATACTAAGGGAAACCACAATAGAAAGTGTAGCATGGAATCACCCGGATCATCGTTTTAATTTTTTACCTGAAAGTGTCAAAATCGCGGTGGATGAATAATTACTACTTATTATTTCTTATTTCAGTGATTGGTTGTTTTTGCCAATAGAAAAAAATACTTCCGTTATTTTAATATGTGAGCCATGCTAAAAGGAGCAATCACTAGGTGGTAGTGTCAAAAATCTTTCGCACATTTATTTATCATAAATCTCGTCCTGGTCACAATTCCATTGCCTTCAATTCTTAAGGCATGAACCAATTACCATGTTTGTCAATATAGCCTTCCACGTTTTCATTATGCCCATCATCTTTGTTAGTTCTGATTTTTTTAGTCATTTTAATATTCCTTTCATATTGATTTTCATTATTAAGAATTTACTTTTAACATTCATGTTTGCTCAGCATCGTAATCTCCGATTAATACCAGAATGGCAGTCTTGATATTTTGAGGAAATGACACCCGGCGTTTGATGATTTTTGCTAAATCATGCTGGATTTTGTCAGAGTTTTCAGTTAAATTAGTGGTTATATCGTTTTCTATGGATTTGTAACTTGTTGCGTCTGATGGAGTTATATTTTCAGACTTACGTGTTCCTAAACCGGGTATCGTGAGTTCGAATCTCGCCGGGCGTATATTTCCCCTTTGTTAATGAGCTTGGATTAATTGACAATGGCGGTTAATTGTTCCTAATTTGAAAAAAATATGGCGCCGGTAATTACAGTAGAAAATTTAAGTAAGAGTTTCAGGGATGTTAAAGCCCTTGAGAATCTGAGCTTTTCCGTCGAAGAGGGAAGCTGCTATGGTTTCCTGGGTCCTAACGGCGCAGGTAAAACCACTGCCATGAAGATAATTTACGGCAAGAGTTTCAGGGATGGAAATCCCGAGTGTAAAGTGAGCATTTTCGGTTACGACCCGGCTCAGGACGAGCTTTCAATCAAGTTTCTATCTGGCGTTGTTCAGCAGGAAGATAACCTCGATGATGAGCTGAACGTTGTCCAGAACCTTATGATTTACTCGAAATTTTACAATATACAGGTTTCCGAAGCCAAAAAACGCATCGAGTATCTTCTGGATTTCTTCGAGCTTTCGGAGAAAAGCAAGTCGAAAATCAGGGAGCTTTCGGGCGGCATGAAGCGCAGGCTCGTAATAGCAAGGGCGCTTCTGAATCAGCCCAGACTGCTGATTCTCGATGAACCGACAACGGGACTGGATCCGCAGGTGCGTCATCTTATCTGGGAGAAAATCCGTCAGCTGCAGAAGCAGGGAACTACTGTTCTTCTGACAACTCATTATATGGAGGAGGCGTTTCAGCTTTGCGACCACATCTTGATTATGCATAAAGGCCATAAAGTCATGGAAGGCAGCCCGACAGACCTGGTGAATAAAAATATAGAAAAGTTCGTTCTTGAGATTCTCAATGTCCAGCTTATAAGCCGTAGTTGCCGCGACAGAAAAGCCGAAAATATCAGGGTAGAGGAATCTCCAGCTATGTTGCGCTACTATTCGAACGATATTAACGTTCTCAAGGATTTCGCGAATTCCTGCCTGGAATCCGGAAACTACCTTATCAGGCAAACAAATCTTGAGGATGTTTTCCTGCGCGCAACGGGGAGGCAATTAAATGACTGAAGCCAAATCCCTGAACTATCCTCCCCTAAGTGTGCGCCTGTACAGTGTCTGGTTCAGGCACATGCGTGTTTACACGCAGAATTTGATAAGCAACGGATTTCCTCCGTTCCTCGAGCCGCTGATTTTTCTGGCGGGAGTAGGACTTGGCCTGGGCGGGTATATCACTCAAAAAATCGGCGGTGTATCGTATCTCGAATATCTCGGAACGGGATTGCTCGTCACTACAGCTATGTTCACGTCAGCGTTCGAATGCAGTTTCGGGACGTTTATACGCCTGGAATTTGAAAAAGTTTATGACGGCATGCTCGCCGCTCCGATGACTGTCAATAACCTCATCGTAGGCGAAATGTTATGGGCAGGTACGAAAGGATTTTTCTTCACTTTTGCTGTTTTATGTATTTTGGTCATTTTCAGGATTATACTGCTGCCTTATGGCCTGCTCGCGCCTTTTGTCGGCTTTTTCACAGGCCTGATGTTCTCGGCCATTTCGCTGCTCGTGACGTCTTTCGTGAAGAACATCAATCACTTCAATTTCTATTTCACAGGTTTTATCTCGCCGATGTTCTTTTTCTCGGGCGTCGTTTTTCCTGTGTCGAACCTGCCGTCTTATATCAGACCGATAGCTGAAGCCGTACCCCTTACTCACGCCGTCAGGCTTGTAAGAGCAATCTGCACAAACACTTACAAACCAATCCTGCTCTGGGATGGCATTTACATCGCTCTTTTTATTACGGTTGTGGGCTATTTTGCTATTGCCCGATTGAAAAGAAGACTTGTCAATTGAAAACGTCCTTTACTCTGAAAAACGTTTGTGAACGAAATTGGAAGAACAACATTATAATCATCGAACAACTCAAGTTCAGCGAGAGTAATGAAAAAATGAGCCATGGACGTAAATTGTCTTTCGGAGAAGTCATTTTGACAGTAGAATAGATGCTAAGAAAGCAGGATAGGATGTTTAGAATATGGTATAGTTATGGAATTGGTATGAAAAGCTCTGAAACGGCTTGTGACAGGCATTGGGGACGGTTTTCAACAAACGAGACAAGATTTGCGGCCTCTTTTTCCATGAAAGCAGAATAAATCCTTGATTTGTTCAAACGCTTGTTTTAAACTAACGTATAAAACATATGTTTAGATTAAGTCAAACGAGGTGAAAAGAAACCGGCCTGCCCTGGAGCTAAGCTATTGTAAAAGAAATAGTTAAGATAATAATGGAAAGTTGCCAATGAGAAAAGAGACTGACGAGCCTAAAGAGAGAAAAAGACGGGGATGGTTTTTTCGGAATTTTGTCAGGCTGATAGTAGTCTTAGCCGCGGTAGGTGCATTTGCTTTTATCGCAAAGTTGCCCAAAAAAGAGGATGAGACCGCGGCGACGGAAGTTCCTCCTGTCAATGTTAAAGTGCTTGACATAGCTCCGGTGTCGGAATTTGCTGATACGTTCACGCTTCCGGCGGTCATCGAGCCAAACAGGATAGTCACAGTTTCCGCGGAAATCGAAGGACGCATTGAGAGTATTCCAGTCGTCGAAGGCGGCGATATAAAAACAGGCAGTACACTCGCAAAGCTGAATACAGACCTGATACAGCCGCAATACGATATGGCAAAGGCACAGCTTGAACGCGACAAAATCGAATACAGCCGCATGGCCAATCTCGTCAAGAACAATGCCACAGCTCAAAGCGACTTGGATAACGCCCGAACAAAACGGGACATAAGCAGCGCGCAGTTTGATGAAATCCAGGCCAGGCTCAATCGCGCAAGTATCAAAGCGCCTATAAACGGTGTATTGAACAAAATTCTGGTCGAAGAAGGTGAGTACATTCAATCGGGCAAAGCTGTTGCGGAAATCGTGGATAACGATACCGTCAAGGGTGTAGTAGATGTTCCCGAACGCGACATTTCCTTTTTCAGTACAGGAGGAGAAGCTGAAGTTCATGCTGTTTATAAGGGAAAGGACGAAGTCTTTACAGGGAAAATAACTTTCATAAGTCAGGTTGCCGATGAGCTTACGCGCTCGACTCCTATGGAGATAACGCTCAAAAATAAAGAAAGATGCCTGCACAGCGGCCAGATTGTTCAAGTTATTCTGACGAGGCAGGTTTTGAAAAATATTATCTTGATCCCGCTCGCGTCTGTGATACCGATGGAAAACGGAAACGCAGTCTACGTGGCCAATTCTTCTGTAGCCGAAAGGCGCGACGTGGTGCTCGGGATTATCAAAGGCGACAACGTCGAGATAAAGAGCGGCCTTGAGTCGGGTGAATGAAAATCGAGAAAGAGCTTAATAGTGTCAGGGGAGTTAAGGAAATCACATCGAGCAGCGCCGAAGGCCTTTCTCTTATTGATGTCGAGTTTATGCCTGATGTGCCTACGGATGTTGCGCTCCAGCGCGTGCGCGACAGGGTTGACATGGCCAAGGGCGACCTTCCTACAGACGCGGAAGAACCGATTATCAGCGAGATAAATCTCGCTGAGATGCCCATTATGTATGTGAGTATTTCAGGTGATGTGTCACCTGTCCAGCTTAAGGAGATTGCAGACACTTTGCAGGACCAACTCGAGACAGTCCCCGGCGTTTTAAAAGTCGATGTAATGGGTGCGCTCGAGCCTGAAATAAGACTGGAATTCAATCCGGACCGGCTGGCGATGTATAACCTGACACTTGCGGAAATACTCGCGCTGATTCCATCTGAAAACGTGAACATCTCAGCGGGCAGTCTTGAGATCGAAGGCACGAAATTCAACATTCGCGTTCCCGCAGAGCTCGTCACTGCTGAGGATGTGGAGCACCTTCTGCTGACAGTTCGCAACGGCAAGCCAATCTA
>JARRRJ010000117.1:0-2860 GCA_037380865.1 Sedimentisphaerales bacterium | reverse complement strand
GCGGACGTTGCCAATGTAAGGGCGGCCTTCAAGGATCGTTCGACCTATTCCAGACACAACCGAAGTGACAACATAACACTGAGTATTCAGAAGCGAGTCGGCGCGAACGTGGTTTTCGTATCCGATTATGTAAAAGCAATAATAGATCAGGCGCAGCTGCAGGCGCCGAGCTCGCTGCAGTTCGATATAACTTATGATATGTCGAAATATATTCGCAACATCGTAGCCGACCTCGAGAACAATATAATGGCGGCTTTAATAATGGTTACTTCCGTTCTGCTACTGTTCCTCGGATGGAGAACTGCGACAATCGTTGCCATGATTATACCACTGAGCATGCTTATTACATTCTTCGTCATTCAGGCCCTGGGTTATACCCTGAACATGATTGTATTATTTTCCCTTGTGCTTGTTCTCGGAATGCTCGTGGATAACGCGATTGTTATCACGGAGAACATATATCGTCACGTTCAGAACGGGCACAGTCGGATGGACGCGGCTGTTCTCGGCGCGCGAGAGGTTGCATGGCCTGTAATCACATCGACCTTCACGACAGTCGGAGCGTTTCTGCCTTTGATGTTCTGGCCGGGAATGATGGGCGAGTTCATGAAATATCTGCCGATAACACTTTCGATTGGCCTGCTCTCATCATTGTTCGTCGCGCTGGTTTTCAGCCCGACTATCTGCTCGTTTTTTATCAGCAAGGCAAAAGTAGTTGAACGAAAGGAAAATTGGTTCATTAAGATCTATCGAAAGTTCCAGATGCTCTCCCTGAAAAATCCGGGTGTGACTTTGTTTCTCGCTTTTTGCCTGCTGGCTTCCATGGTGACTCTTTACGTGAAAATAGGTAAAGGGACAGAATTCTTTCCATCAGGCGACCCGGAAAGGGCAGTCGTCAATATACGCGCACCTCAGGGAACAAATATAAAAGAGACTGATCGTATAGCGAGCCTGATAGAGCAGCGCATCGCGCCGTATGACCAGTATATTAAACACATGGTTACAAATATAGGCTCCTCGACTGGAGGCATTATCGATCTCGGAGGCAGCGCGGGAGGCCCGCATTTGGGAACTATAACGCTGACTTTTAAGGATTTCGCAGAACGCGAGCGGCCTTCAGCGGATGTCATCGCGGACATCAGGAGAGACATTTCAGATATCGCGGGAGCGGAAATAAAAATAGACCAGGAAGAAAACGGCCCGCCTACAGGTGCTCCTATCACAGTGCGTATAATGGGTGATGATTTCAAGAAACTTGAGGAGATTAGCTCCCAAGCTCAAAGGATAGTTGCGCAAGTGCCCAATGTCATAAATCTCAGAAGCGATTTCGAAGCCGCGCGTCCCGAGCTGAACTTCACAGTCGACAGGCGAACTGCGATGCTTCTCGGTGTCAATACAGCTACAGTGGGAGCTTTCTTGAAGATGGCTGTTTTCGGCTCGCGGGTTGGAAGCTATCGTCAGTATAATGACGAGTACGATATCACAGTTCGTCTTCCTTTTGCGCGTCGTACCAACATAGATCAGATGAGTCTGCTTCAGATACCCAACCTGTCAGGACGTGCGGTGCCAATAAGCTCGCTCGGAGAGTTTTCCTACAAAGGAGGATTTGGAACAATTAATCGTGTTGACCAGAAACGCACTGTGACTTTGACTGCCGATGCGGAAGGACGTCTCAGCTCGGATGTGCTCAAAGACGTGCAGAAAAAGCTGGGAGAAGATCTCACTCTGCCAGCAGGATATTCGATCGATTATGCAGGTGAAAAAGAAACACAGGACGAATCGGTTGCGTTTCTCAGCAAGGCATTCGGGATAGCATTGTTCCTCGTTACTCTTGTGCTTGTTATTCAGTTTAATTCAATCAGGGTTCCCCTGATTATTATGACGACTGTAATTCTGTCACTTATAGGTGCGCTTATAGGCTTGCTGGTCTGCGGTCTGCCATTCGGTATTATTATGACAGGCATAGGTGTAATAAGCTTAGCCGGTGTGGTTGTGAATAACGCTATTGTTTTGCTGGCTTATACACAGCAATTGCAGCAGCGCGGCATGGACTTAATTACTGCGGCTGCAGAAGCAGGCGTGACACGGCTGCGCCCCGTCCTGCTCACTGCCGCTACGACAATCATAGGTTTGATACCTATGGCAATAGGCATTTCGTACGATTTCCATACTTTGACATGGGCCACGAAAAGCGAGTCTACACAGTTTTGGCGCAATATGGCGGTCGTCGTTATTTTCGGCCTGGGTTTCGCAACTGTACTGACCCTGGTTGTCGTTCCTTCGCTTTATGTTATGATGACACGCATAATTCACTTTTTCGGAATAAAGGACAGGGCTATCGAAAGTACGGAGATTGTGAGTGACATCCAGGTGAGCAGGCAATAGCGAAAAACGTTGGGGCATTAACGAAATGAAGCTTGTCATGGACATTTTGCCCGTGAACAGGGCCATGCCGCAAGTAGTTTTCACTCCTTATCTACAATTCCAAGGTCTTCTTTCGTGATTATACTGTCGAACCTGTAACCTGCATTTGTGATATTTTCTCTCGCTCCCTGTTTGCGGTCGATTACGCAGACAATTTCTTTGACTTGTGCGCCTGCTTCGGTGATGATTTTCGCAGCCTCGATAACCTGGCCGCCGGTAGTGGCAATATCCTCGACGAGAAGAACAACGTCTCCGGGTCTAAGGATACCCTCTACCATTTTGCCTGTGCCGTAGCCTTTCTTGCTGTTGCGAACTATTATCCAGTTCTTTCCGGTCTCCATCGCTGCCGCTGCCGCCAATGCCACGCCGCCAATTTCTGCGCCTGCATTTAAAGTCACGTCCTCTCCTGCATGTTTTGCGAACTCTTTCCCAAGAG
>JARRRJ010000116.1:0-11304 GCA_037380865.1 Sedimentisphaerales bacterium | reverse complement strand
GAGCAATTATGTCGCTTTCGGAGAGTACGGCTTACAGGCTCTTGAGACAAGCTGGGTAACCGCCAGGCACATCGAAGCAGGGCGTGTTGCTGCAACACATTACCTTCATCGTGAAGGTAAAGTCTATATAAGGATATTTCCTTCTAAACCAGTAAGCTCGAAGCCGCTGGAAACAAGAATGGGTAAAGGCAAAGGTGAAACTGATTTTTGGACTGCCTGCGTGAAACCCGGACAGATTTGTTTCGAGATAGGCGGCGTTGATGAAAGCGTGGCAAAGCAGGCTTTAGTGAGAGTTGCTCACAAAATGCCTATTAAATGCAGATTTGTAAGGCGAAGACATTCGCTATAAAAAGAGAGTCAATAAAGATGAAACCGCAGCATTTTAGAGAAATGAGTCATGACGAGCTCGATATGAAGCTGGAAGAGCTCGAAAAGCATTTGTTCGATTTGCGTTCACAGTCAGTTACAGAAAAGCTTGAGAACTCAAAGGCGATAATAAACGTAAAACGCGATATAGCCAGGATAAAAACGATACAGCGTGAAAAAGCGTTGGCTTCTGAGAATGATTAGAGATTGGAAATAAGGGATGCCCGAACAAAAGATGAAACCTGTGACTGCCGTAGTAGTAAGCAAGAGCGGCAATAAAAGCGTAAAAGTTGCGATTGACTATAAGGTTAAGCATCCGAAATACGGTAAGTATATAAGACGCAGGACTACGTTAGCTGTTCACGACGAACATAACAAAAGTGCAGTCGGTGATACAGTTGAAATAATAGAATCCAGACCTTACAGCAAGACCAAGAGCTGGCGTCTCGTGAAGGTATTGGAACATACGGTTCAGGAATAGTTGAGATTAGGATAAGATGATTCAACAGGAAACAATGTTGGACATAGCCGATAATTCTGGCGTGAAGTCAGCGCTGTGCATAAAAGTTCTGGGCAAGTGCGGCTCGAAAGGCAAGTTTACAAGACCTGTTGCCAGTGTTGGTGATGTGATTTGTGTGGCGATAAAAAAGTCTTTGCCAAGTTGCCAGCTTGATGACAAGAAAGTTCATAAGTGTGTGATCATTCGCACGAAAAGCCCTGTGAAACGGCAGGACGGCAGCTATGTGAGGTTTGACAGCAACGCGGCTGTTATGATTGATAACGATGGCAACCCGATTGGAACAAGAATTTTCGGCGCCGTTGCGCGTGAGCTTCGTGAGAAAAACTATATGAAAATCATCTCGCTGGCAAGTGAGGTGGTTTGAGGCTCTCGAAGGAAGCATGACAGGATATAATTATGGCTTTACATATAAAAAAAGGTGATACAGTTGAAATAATAGCGGGCGACCATAAGGGTGCTACAGGCAGAGTGCTGCGCGTTATTCCTGAAAAGAACAGGGTTATCGTACAGGGTCATAACCTTGTGAAGAAACATGTAAGGCCTTCCCGCAAGAATCCGCAGGGAGGCAGGATAAATGTCGAGCAGCCGATTCACATAAGTAATGTTTTGCCTGTGAATCCCAAAAGCTCGAAGGGAAGCAAGGTTAGATATAAAGTGGAAGAAAACGGAAGCAAAAAGCGCATTGCCGTAGATGGCTCGGAAATCGGAGTTGTAAGAAAGGCAAAAAGCTGAAGGTAACATGAATTGATCTGCTCGTGCGGGTCGTTAGATTATCAGAGAGACGTAATGACGCGTTTGAAAGATTTATATAAGTCAAAAATAGTTCAAGAGTTGACCAGTGAGTTCAACTATCAGAATCCTATGGCAGTTCCTCGCATGGAGAAGATTGTTATTTCCATGGGCATAGGAAAATCCATTCAGGACAAGAAGTTCATGGAACTTGCGAAAAAAGACCTTACGATGATTTCAGGCCAGATGCCTGTTGTATGCAAAGCTCGAAAGAGCGTCTCGAATTTTAAGCTTCGGGAAGGAATGGAAATAGGTCTGAAGGTAACTGTTCGTGGAATCAGGATGTATGAGTTTATGGACAGACTGATCAATCTTGCAATACCCCGTGTGCGCGACTTCCGAGGTCTGAACCCGGATGGTTTCGACGGCAGAGGGAACTATTCGATGGGTTTGTCGGAACAGAGTGTGTTTCCGGAAATTAACGCTGCTAAAGTAGAGTTTCAGCAGGGTATGAATATAACATTCGTAACAACGGCAAGAACTGATGACGAAGCAAGAAGAATGCTTCAGCTTTTCGGTATGCCTTTTAAAAGGGATTAGGTGTGAAATGATTTTGGAGCGTGTAAATGTCAACTAAAGCACTTGAAAACAAAGCAGAAAAAAAGCAGAAATTTCGTGTAAGACAATACACACGCTGCCAGCTTTGCGGCAGGTCTAAAGCTGTCTATCGAAAGTTTAAGATATGCAGAATCTGTTTTAGAAACCTCGCCAACGAAGGTAAGATACCTGGTGTCAAAAAGGCGAGCTGGTAAAGTTCACATGTGTTTTTGGGCAAACAGAGTTTAAGAGAAATATAAATATGAGTTTAAGTGACCCTATAGCTGATATGCTGACAAGAATTCGCAATGCGTCGCGAGTTAACAGGCGCGAGGTGATTATTAAAGCCTCGAAGATATGCGAAGGCATTGCGAACGTTCTGAAACAGGAAGGTTATATCGAAGATTATGATCGTATAGAGGACAGCAGACAGGGGATATTAAGGATTAAGTTGAAATATAACCAGGAAGGGCGATCCATAATTAACGAAATCAAAAGGTCGAGCAAACCCGGTCGCAGAACCTATTTGTCTGTGGATAAATTGCCTCGTGTTATGGCGGGCATGGGTGTAGCGATCGTCTCGACAAGCAAGGGTGTAATGAGTGACAGAAGCTGCCGCGAAGCCAACGTTGGCGGCGAAATACTTTGTACGGTAAGCTAATGAGTCGTATTGGAAAAAAACCTATTGAAATACCCGCGAGTGTGAAAGTCGAGCTGAGCGATGAAGTTATAAAAGTCTCAGGCGGGCTCGGAAGTATGCAGATAAAATCTTACCCGGGTATCAAAGTTGTGGTAGAGAATTCCCAAATATTAGTGGAAAATGAAAAACCTCAGGATCGTCAGGCCAGGCAAATGCACGGTACGATACGTGCGCTGATTGCCAACATGGTCTTGGGCGTCAGTAAAGGTTTTGAAAGAAAGATGGAAATATACGGCACTGGCTACAGTGTCAAGGAACAGGGCAAGAAACTTGTTTTTCAGGTGGGATACAGTCACCCGGCCGAGTTGCCTATACCGGAAGGTGTAAAGGTCAATATTGACGTTGCAGCAACGAGAGGAAATGACGTACCTGCGAAATTTACTCTTTCTGCAGTGGATAAAGCTGTGCTCGGAAAATTCGCTTCTGAGATCAGAAAAATACAGCCCCCGGAACCTTATAAAGGAAAAGGTATCCGATATGCAGACGAACATATTGTACGTAAGGTAGGCAAAGCGTTTGCTTCGGGAGGATCATAAGAATGAAGACCAAGGGTATGTTAAAAGCAACATTGAGGCGGAAACGTCATATACGCAAGAAAATTTTCGGTACGCCGGATAGACCTCGCTTGTCGGTGTTTCGCTCGAATCGGCATATTTATGCCCAAATTATAGATGATACAGTAGGTGCGACGCTTGCTTCGGCAAGCACAAAGTCAAAAGCTATGCATGGTCAGCTACCCAAGTCAGGAAATAAAAAAGCTGCTGAGACGGTCGGTGAAGCAATTGCTAAACAGGCTCTAGGTGTAGGGATTAAGTGTGTTTGTTTCGATAAGAATCGATATAAATTTCATGGCAGAGTCGAAACTCTTGCCAAAGCGGCCAGAAAAGCCGGATTGGATTTTTGATAAATTAAATAAAGTTTGGAGAAAAAATTGGCAGTAGAACCTGTTAAATTATCAGATCAGGAAGAAAGACCCCTGGAAGATACGGTTGTCAAGGTTTTTCGCTGTTCTAAGGTAGTA
This sequence comes from Sedimentisphaerales bacterium, assembly GCA_037380865.1. Taxonomy (GTDB): domain Bacteria; phylum Planctomycetota; class Phycisphaerae; order Sedimentisphaerales; family Anaerobacaceae; genus JAFGPS01. The sequence goes on along the minus strand of JARRRJ010000116.1, from coordinate 7,371 downwards.
AAAGGCGGTCGAAGGTTCAGTTTCGCTGCCATGGTCGTAGTTGGCGATCGGGATGGAACAGTTGGTATCGGCTATGGCAAAGCCAACGAGGTTCCGCAGGCAGTCGAAAAGGCAGTAAAAGACGCCAAGAAAAGCCTCTGTCAGATAGAATTGGACGAACGTACAATTCCTCATCAGGTAGAAGGAAGATATAGAGCCACCAAGATAACGCTGGTTCCCGCCAGTCCGGGAACTGGAGTTATCGCCGGATCCAGTGCTCGAGCTGTACTCGAGTTCGCCGGGGTACAGGACGTGCTCACAAAAGTCTACGGAAGCACGTCCACAAAGAATGTTGTTAAAGCCACGCTGGATGGCTTATTAAAGTTACGAAGTAAAGAAATGGTAGAATCCCTTAGAGGAGTGGCAATTAAAAATTAGTTGCCGAAAAACTACAGGGTAATTTGAATGTTAAATCATGAAATAACTTCTATTGTTGGTAAAGACAAACCTCGTCGCCGAATAGGCAGAGGTTCCGGCAGCGGTCACGGCAAAACCTGCGGCAGAGGCCATAAGGGTAGTGGCAGCAGGGCCGGCTCGACCTCCATCTCACTTTTCGAAGGCGGGCAGATGCCCCTCTTTCGGAGAATTCCCAAGAGAGGTTTCAGTAATTTTGATTTTGCCAAAAAATGTGAAATTGTGAATATTTGCCAGTTGGAAAGATTCGAGGACGGAGCAATTGTCGGGCTGGAACAGCTTTCGGATGCAGGCTTGATAAATAGTAATAATAGTAGAGTTAAGATACTCGGGAAAGGAGACCTGACAAAGAAGTTGCAGGTTACCGCGCATAAGTACAGCAAATCCGCCGAACAAAAGATTGTAGCATCAGGCGGTTCTGCCAATCTTATTAAGAAAAGTGGATAGAAGTTAGGCGATATATGCCGAATAGAATAAGAATTAAATTATGCTTGGTACAATAGTAAATATATTTAGAATACGTGATCTTCGCAATAAGATCCTTTTTACAGTTGCGCTGCTCATAATATACAGGGTAGGTTTTCATATTCCTGTTCCGGGATTTGATAATTCTAAAGTAGTAGAAGCTGCGACACAATCTAATACTCCATTCGGAAGAGCTGCCGAAATGATGCGTATGTTTACCGGCGGGACGCTCAGGAGAAGCAGCTTGTTCGGAATGGGGATTATGCCCTATATCACAGCGTCGATTATACTTATGCTTCTTGGCGAGGTAATTCCCGCGTTGAAAAAACTGCGTCAGGAAGGGCAGACAGGTCACAAAAAGATACAGGAATACACCCGTTATCTGACTGTATTGATATGTATGATTCAGGCTATGATGTTTATGAAACTACTTGGAGGGCAGCAATTGATCTATGGCGGCTGGCAGGGCCGGGCCATGCGTATGGGAGTTGTAGGCATGACCGCAGGGACGATCTTCCTTATGTGGCTCGGTGAGCAGATAGATGAGTACGGTATTGGTAATGGAATAAGTCTGATTATTATGGCCGGTATTGTGGCCAGGATGCCATGGGTGGTTTACGAAGTCTGGCAGAAAGCAGATTTTACTCTGACCGCTCCGGCAGGCAGCTATGGTCCTCCGAAGATATTATTTCTTGTAGCAGCGTTTGTAGGTGTTGTAGCAGGCGCGATATTGATAACACAGGGACAAAGAAGAATACCTATTCAGCAGGCCAAGCAAATGCGAGGACGCAGAATGTACGGCGGACAAAGACATTATCTACCTCTGAGGGTTAATCACGGCGGTGTTATGCCGATAATCTTTGCTTCCAGTTTTATGATGTTTCCGCCAATCATATTTCAAAGGCTTGCAAATGCGTTTCCAGAGTCCGATGTCACAGTGCAATTTCAGCCAAAGGAAATGGCTAAGAACCTTCGTGATGCAGGAAGCTTCATACCAGGTTTGCGTCCCGGCAGAAGAACAGCTGAGTATCTCGAAACAGTGATGACAAGGATAACGTATTACGGAGCTGCCTTCCTCGCTATAATTGCAGTTATTCCTACAGTTGTTTCGGTAGCTATGGGGATTGATTACGGCGTGACGAGCTATTTGGGAGGCACAGGCTTACTGATTGTCGTGAGTGTCTCGCTGGATCTCGTCCAGAAGATAGAAGCCAATCTGCTGATGAGAAGCTATGAAGGTTTCAGCAGCGCTGGTTTTGTCATCATCTTTATTATGATGACAAAAGCTATCCATAAGGCTCCGAAAGAAGGTTTTGTTTTAGACGGATTTCCCAGAACAGTCAACCAGGCCAGAGAACTTGATAAATCGATGGCTGATGCAGGCAAAGAGATTGATTTTGTTGTGAACCTCGAAGTCGACGATAGAATCATAGAAAGCCGCATTACGGGAAGAAGAAGCTGCCCCAAGTGCGGCGCGGTTTATCATGTCGAGAACATGAAACCGAAAAATGATAACGTTTGTGACAACGATGGTACCGAGCTTGTACAAAGGCCTGATGATACACCTGAAGTTGTCGAAAATCGATTGAAAAACTATCATCAGCAGACTGAACCGCTGGTGGATTATTATAAGAATAGCGGCACTGTCTATGACGTTAGAGCTGACAGAGACCCGGACGTAGTCAAAAATGATATTTTTGATTTGCTTGAATCTGCGAAGTGAACGTGAAACGCCGATTGGTATTTATCAGTTTAATATGAGAAAATAAATGGCTATTACGCTTCGCAGCCCGAGAGAAATAGAGTTAATGCGTCAGGCAGGAGCTGTTGTTGCAGATGTTCTTTTAAAACTAAAAGAGAAGTCGAAGCCGGGAGTAAATACGGCCTATCTGAACGATATCGCGATGCAGATGGTAAGAGAAACAGGGGCGGAAGCCTTATTTAAAGGTGTCCGTTCGCCTTTGGCGAAAATTCCTTTTCCAGGGGCAATCTGCACTTCTGTTAACGAGCAGCTTGTTCACGGGATACCTTCGGACAAAACAAACCTTCACGATGGCGATATTCTCAGTATAGATTTCGGTGTCAGGCTTAACGGCTATTGCGGTGACTCTGCCATTACTATTCCTATTGGTGAAATCAGCAGAGAAAAGCGAAGGCTGATGGACTTGACCAAAAGCCTGCTTGATATCGCGATTGAAAAAGCCGCTCCAAATGTAAAATGGAGTCAGATAGCGGCTGTAATGCAGGAGAAGGCTGAATCTGCCGGTTTTTCGGTGGTTAGAGACTTTGTCGGGCATGGGATAGGAACGAATATGCACGAAGATCCGAAAGTGCCTAATTTTGTGAGCAGGGAATTGCTCGCGAACGACATTGTTTTAACTGAAGGAATGGTAATAGCGGTCGAGCCTATGGTAAATGCCGGCTCGAGCGCTGTAAGGACACTAAGAAATGGATGGACCGTGGTAACTAAAGACAAGAAATGCTCAGCGCATTTCGAGCACACTATAGCAATAGTGGAAAATGGTTGCGAAGTATTGACAATTAAGAAATAATAGATTGAGTTGCAGACAAATTACGATCGAAAAGAAAAAAATGGCAAAGAAGGACACAATAAGACTGCAAGCCAGGGTGACCGAAGCTTTGCCGAACGCGATGTTTAAGGTAGAACTTGAAAACGGCCATAAAATCCTGGCACACGTTTCGGGCAAAATGCGAATGAATTTTATCCGGATTCTGCCCGGAGATACTGTTACAGTCGAAATGTCGCCGTATGACCTTAACAGGGGCCGGATAGTTCTGAGAAGCTGACCGGGACTTATGTGCGTTATAAGTAAAGACGCATGTAAATCTCCAATTATATTTGAAATGACAGGTTTGATAAATGAAGGTTAGAAGTTCGGTAAAACGTATTTGTGAGAATTGTAAGATTGTCCGCCGCAGGGGCGTTGTGCGCGTAATTTGTTCAAATCCGCGTCACAAGCAACGTCAGGGTTAAACGGGCCTTATGAGTTTACTTACTTCTAACTCTGGAACTTTAAATTGATACTGAGAGTAATAACAAGGAGTTAATATGCCGCGTATAGTTGGCGTTGATATACCCAACGATAAATCGATATGGATTGCTATGACTTATATTGTTGGTATAGGCAAGCATACTTCTGAAAAAATATTGAAGGAAGCCGGAGTTGACAAAAATGTCAGAGCTGGCAAAGTTACGGAAGATGAGCTTAGCAAGATAACACAGATAATTGATCGCAGTTATATAGTTGAAGGCCAGTTGCGACGTCAGGTGTCCCAGAATATCGCCAGGTTGCGTGATATTGCTTGTTACAGAGGCATTCGGCATAGGAAAGGTTTGCCTGTGCGAGGGCAATGTACTCAGAGTAATGCTCGCACGCGCAAGGGACCGAGAAAAACAGTCGCAGGTAAAAAAGGTGTGAAAGAAGCTCGCTGATAATTCTTAAAATAAATATTTAAAAAAGAGGAATAGTTTCGCCTCAATGTGCGCCCCGACACGTTCAGCCGCCTCGTCGAGCACTTCCGCTCGACGGTGGAGCGATTTCCCGATGTGCGCACGGGCAGCGAGACTCGGCTCAAAAAGCAGCTCAGCGTTGTGCCAATACGGCTATGCGCAACGGCGTTCGAGAGGTTGAGATCCGTGTTAAAGGACCCGGTTCAGGCAGAGAGTCTGCTATTTCGGCGCTTCAGCAGGCTGGACTTCGCATTGCTTCGATAGAAGATGTGACTCCTCTGCCGCATAACGGCTGTAGACCGCCAAAACGAAGAAGGGTTTGATCCCACAATGGAAAGATTTTTTTGGAGATGAATATTTAGATGGGACGTTACTTAGGTTCATCCTGTAAACAATGCCGCCGAGAAGGTATGAAGCTTATGCTTAAGGGTATAAGGTGTGAGACGGCGAAATGTCCGATTGAGAAGAAGCAGCGTAATTTGGCTCCCGGCATGCACGGCTGGCGAAAAGGACGAAGCAGTGACTATGGAGTCCGCTTACGAGAAAAACAGAAAGTTAAACGTTACTATGGAATTCTGGAGAAGCAGTTTATGAGATGCTTCCGCCAGGCGGAACAGATAAAAGGCAATACAGGTGAAAACTTGCTCCAGTTACTCGAAAGACGCTTGGATAACGTTGTATATAAGTTGAATTTCGCTCCTTCTCGAAAGGCTTCGAGAATGCTGATTTCACATGGACACATCTATGTGAACGGACGGAAAGTCAACATAAGTGATTATACGACAAACATTGGGGACAAAATTACTGTAAAGAATTCCGAAAGAAGTGCCAAAAAGGTAAAAGAGCAGCTTGAAAGCAATCCGAACTACTCTACTCAAAACTGGCTGCAGCTGGCTAGGGAGAAAACTGAAGCTACGGTAGTTGCTCTTCCGACAAGAGAAGATGTCCAGATTCCTGTAGAAGAACAGTTCGTCGTGGAATTCTGTTCCAGATAAAAAGAATTATTTGATTTTATAGAGTTGAGCTCTGACAGGGTCTGGTTTTTTGAAAAACTCAGTAAAGTAAGGTCTGGTCGGCTCAGAATTATAGAGGAGATATATATGCGTGTTACATGGCGTGGTTTGGAGCTGCCGACTCGTGTTGAAAAAGACATGAGTGTATCCAGCGAAAAATATGGCCGATTCTACATCGAGCCGTTCGAACGTGGTTTCGGCACTACTATTGGTAATAGTCTCAGACGCATATTGCTTTCCTCTTTGGAAGGTAGTAGCGTTACATCCATAAAAATCAAGGGTGTTGACCACGAATTCAGTTCAATAAAGGGAGTGATGGAGGATGTAACGGATATTATATTGAACGTAAAGAGTCTGATTATCAAGCTCAATGATCACGGCCCAAAGAATATGAGTATTTCCGCCAACAAAGCAGGGATAGTTACTGCCGCGGACATAGTTGCTGATCCTGCAATTGAAGTTATCAACAAGGATTTGGTTTTGGCTACCCTAACCGAAGACGTAAATTTTGAGATGGAGATGATAGTTGAAAACGGCCGAGGATATGTTCCTGCCGCCGAACGGATCGATGACGCGGACAGATTTGAGCAGGAAATCGGTGTGATTCTGCTTGATGCAGTGTATTCACCGGTCACAAGGGTACGCTACACAACAGAAAACACACGCGTAGGTCAAAAAACAAATTATGACAAGCTGATTCTGGAGATTTGGACAAATGGAACCATTCTGCCGGAAATGGCTTTGGTTGAAGCAGCCAAGATTTTACGCAAGCACGTTAATCCGTTCGTGCAGTACTTTGAGCTTGGTGAGCAAACTGCGGCAGCGTCTGAAATTCCCGAAGTGGAAAAGGAAGAAAAAGAGGTAGATGAAGAGCTGAACCAGAAACTGGCAATGCCCATCCAGGAATTGGAGTTGTCGGTTAGAGCAAGTAATTGCCTCGAGTCCGCCAAAATAGAAACTGTGGGTGATTTAGTCAAGATGTCGGAGCCTGAATTACTGAAAATTCGCAGCTTCGGGAAAACTTCCCTGCGTGAAATCAAGCGAAAGCTTGCCGACATAGGCTTATCTTTAGGTGAAACTGGACAGTAATTGATTGAAAGAATCCGGGTAATTTTCCGGATCAGAGGGTTTATTAGATATGCGTCATAAAGTAGCAGGACGTAAGTTAAGTAGGACAAAGGAACATCGTCTGGCGATGAGACGAAATCTGGTCGCTTCGCTTTTCGAACACGAGACTATTTCAACAACTATTGAAAAAGCGAAGGAGGTAAAGCCTTTTGCTGAAAAGCTGATTACCCTGGCAAAGAAAGGGACATTGCCTGCCAGACGCCGCGCAATTTCTCTGCTTGGAAACAGAGATATTGTTGGTCTTGAAGACGGTGCCGAAGTAAAGAAGGGAACAGTAATTGGAAAGCTCTTCAGTGAGCTCGGACCAAGATATCTCGACAGGCCGGGAGGCTACACGAGAATCATCCGGCTATCTTTGAGAAGGTTAGGCGATAACGGCCAGCTTGTTCTCCTTCAGTTAGTCGGGGCAGATGAGAGCATTGAGCAACCTGCAAAAACAGTCGGGAAAAAACGTGCTCGAAAACAAACGCCACAACCTGAAGCCGAACAAGATTCTGGAGAAGTGCAGCAGGGGAAGGAAGCGGAGCAAATTGAGCAGCCGCAGGAGCCTTTGGATTCGTTAGGTACACCCGATACTGAGCAGAAAAGCGCCGAAGAAAAGGAAAAGCAGGACGAATGATTCTCAAAGCAGCGAGAAATTCATGATGAATATCAATGAATGCCTTTTTTGTGAGATAGTAGCGGGACAAATTCCTGTTACCAAAATATATGAAGATGATGTCGTGCTCTCGTTTCTGGATATCAGTCCAATAAGTGACGGACATGTATTGGTAATGCCGAAACAGCATTGTGAGAAACTCCACACATGTCCGCCGGAACTCCTAGCCAGCGTAGCTCAAC
>JARRRJ010000115.1:0-5947 GCA_037380865.1 Sedimentisphaerales bacterium | reverse complement strand
CTCACTTTTATACACGCGAAGGCGGGTATCCACTAACGTATCGTTAAAGAGTGGATTCCTGCCTTCGCAGGAATGACAGCGCTTAATTTATTCGACAATCTCGAATGAAGTCATTAAGCCGGAGACAGAACTTGGTCCGGCCCATAGGTTGAATTTTCCAGGCTCGACGATGTATTTTCCTTCGCTATTGTGAAAACCTAAAATATTAGTCGATAAATCTAAGACAACTTTCTTTGTCTCTTTAGGTTTAAGGCGGATTCGCGCAAAACCTTTCAGCTCTTTCACGGGCTGGGTCAGGCTTGCAACCAAATCGCGGATATACAACTGGATGACTTCGTCTGCTTCCATGTCACCTGCATTTGTTACATCAACGGAGACTTTTATGACGTCACCCAATTTGACTTTGTTCAAGGATAATTTGAGATTTGCATACTCGAATTGTGTATAAGATAATCCATAGCCGAACGGATAGAGCGGCTTATAACCTATGTCGAGATAACGTGAAGCGTCTCCCAGCGAGCTTTGATATGCCCGAAGCGGAATATCATCTATCATCGTCAAGTCTTTTCCTTGAGGAGGTCTTCCTGTATTTTTATGATTATAATAGACCGGAATTTGTCCCTCTGTTCTCGGGAAGGTGACGGGCAATTTGCCTGAAGGAGATTCGATTCCGAAAATCAGGTCTGCGATTGCGGGACCAGTCATTGTGCCGGGGTGCCATGCGTAAAGAACTGCATCGACTTTTTCAGCAATGTCACCGATGGTTAAAGGTCTCCCCGCGAGAACCACAAGTACAATAGGTTTGCCTGTTTTGGAAAGCTCTGTGATAAGTTCGTCCTGTGCTCCCGGTAGATTCAAATGCGCCCTGCTGTGCGCTTCGCCTGAAAGAATCGATTCCTCGCCCGCGAAAAACAATATTACTTCCGAATTCTCAGCTAACTCGACCGCCTTTTCAAAGCCGCTTGTATCTGTGCTGCGAGAGTAAGGCAATCCTGCAAAATAATTGATTTGCGTCGTGTTGCCCACCATGTCACGAATAGCTTTAAGAGGTGTCACTGTATCTTCTATCTTGCCATCGCGATTCCATGTCCCCAGCACTTCGTAAGGATCATCAGCCAGCGGTCCGGTAATTGCGATGGATTTCAAATCCTTCGAGAGAGGCAGTAACGCGTCTTCATTTTTCAAAAGCACCATGCTTTCCGTCGCTGTTTTCTTTGCCAGCGAGAGAGCTTCCCCGCTCGGCTCTCCCGGGACTTTCGCAGAATATATGGAAGGCTTTTCGAACAGACCCAGCTCGAATTTTACGCGCAGGATTCGTCTCGCCGCATCATCGACGAGCTTCTGCGGAACAGTGCCTTCCTTGACCAGCTTTTCGAGATAGTCGCTATAGGCTGTGCTCTGCATTTCCATATCCACGCCGGCAATGATGGACTTTTTCGCCACATCTTCCATGTCCTCGCAAAAGCCATGATTTATCATCTCTTCGGTAGCTTTCCAGTCGCTTACGACAAACCCTCTGAATCCCCACTCGTCTTTCAAGATGTCACGAAGTGTATGTATATTTCCTGACGCGGGCACGCCGTTAATTTCATTGAACGCGGACATTACAGTTGTGACACCTGCGTCAACTGCGGCTTTAAAGGGCGGAAGATATACATCGCGCAAGAGGTTCTCCGGAATGTTTGTAGTATCGTAATCGCGCCCTCCTTCCGCCGCACCGTAACCTACATAATGTTTGGCGCAGGCCGCGATAGTATCCGGCGCAGAAAGGTCGTCGCCTTGAAAGCCATGCACCATAGCGGCTGCGAAACAGCTTCCCAGATAAGGGTCTTCGCCAAAGCCTTCTGCGATGCGTCCCCATCTTGGGTCGCGCGCAATATCCATCATGGGAGCAAACGTCCACTGAAATCCCGCCGAAGAAGCTTCCTTCGCAGCGACTCGCGCGCAGGCTTGTGCAAGATTCGGGTCCCATGTCGCCGCCTGCGCGAGCGGGATAGGGAATATCGTGCGATAGCCGTGAATGACATCGCGCGCCATTATCAGCGGTATTCCCAGCCTGCTTTCCTCCGACGCAATCCGCTGGATTTCCAGATTCGCTTCGGGAACTATTTCATTCAACATCGAGCCGATTTTCCCCTCGCGCAGCTTTTGCCTGAGCTCGTCGGAAATCACGCCGTCGAAGTCATTGATCTGTACCATCTGGCCAATCTTTTCCGAAAGAGTCATCTTAGCCAGAAGTTCCTCAACCTGTTTATCTATTTCGTAATACGTACTCATTTTATCCCTCTGAGAATTTCCTGAGACTGATGCGCAAGAACTGGCACAAAGCATGGCAAATAAAATGAAACTGCTGCTAACAACGGTACGCAAAAATCTCCTTCTGCTCATCTCTATACTCCTTTGTTTATTTTTTTATCCGAGTTGTCAATTATGAGAAAGAATCTACAGATTAAATGACAAAAAAACTCGAAACTCAATTGTTTTCTGTCCACCTGCGGCAAATAATCCGTTCTGCCGGGGAAGATCTGGATTGCATTTTCTGAGAAATCGGTTAGCAGCGGGAGTATTTTACTTGACTAAAGCCCGGAAAAATTGTAATTAAGGTATATCGATTGAAAATATTTGAGAAGGCCTTTTTTGGAGGAAGGTGAAAATGAAAGAGGTTATTTTAGGCGCCATTCTGTTATTAGCAATTGCTGTTTCACAGACAGCTTTGGCACAGTCAGGCCGGCCGGAAAATACTGACAGCCAATCCCAGGATTCCCCGGCTTATTTCGAAGCTCACAAAGAGATTTTGAATAATTATTACCAGGACAGGATTATGGAGGAGCGGCTGAGCGCTCAGGCGCAAATCAAGCTGCTTGAAGTTGCCGAGAATTGTTTCGCCAACTGCCAGACGGGACTTTATGAATGGGCGCAGTTGGCGGAAGCTGTAGTTGCGATTAATGATTTGGAAAGGCTCCATTTGCGCTATCGTCCATTTTCGTTCGAGAATGCGCCTGGTTATCTTGCAGAGGCACTTAGTCGGATTGCGATAAGAAAAAGCCAGATTATTGACGACATGGAATGGCAGACTGCAAGGCTCGATAGAATCAGGAAATACGAAACGACAAAGGGCCTGGAGAATCTCATCAAAATGCGGCTTACCAAGCCTGTCGAAACCTACGGCGTTGTCGGAGGGATTATTTATTCTGACAAGCCTGTCGCTTTTGTCGATAATACAGTGCTCCACCCGGGCGAATCCATACATGGTGTCAAAGTGCTCACGATAAATAAAGACAGCGTGGAATTCGAAAGAAGCGGGAGCACATGGACACAGAAAGTCGGCGCAAAAATGGAAGAGAAGTGGAAATAAAGTCAGACCTGTCTGACTCGTAAGACTTTTCCGACAGCCCGGGGACCCTTTTAGATATTGACTCTCGCCTCGATTGCCACTATGATTGTGTCCATGTTCAGGACTATCTCTATAATCGGTGACGGAGGCATGGGCACAGTGATGAGTATGCTGCTCTGCGCAAAGAAAAAGCACGTCCGCATGTGGGGTTACGACAGAGAGCAATTACTGGAGACGGCCGACGAGAGGGAGAACAGGAGGTTCCTGCCAGGCTACAAAGTCCCGAAAAACCTCGAATTCGAGCCCGAAGACGAGAAGATTATGAAAGGCGCAGACCTGATTCTTTCCGCTGTGCCGTGCCAATATATAAGAAGCGTCTGGACAAGACTCAAGAAATTCACGCCTGATAACATCCCAATAGTTTCAGTTGCAAAGGGAATTGAAAACGGAACTTTGCTGCGGCCCACGGAGATTATCTCCGACGTTCTTGAGTTAAGCGATTCGAGCCGGCTCGGAGTATTGAGCGGCCCGACAATCGCAGACGAGCTGGCGAGAAAACTACCTGCAACGGCCTGCGCAGCCGGAAAAGATGAAAAGTTAATAAGGCAAATACAGAAGACTTTCAGCACAACGTGGTTCCGTGTTTATACGAATACCGATATTGTCGGTGTAGAGCTTGCGGGCGCAATGAAGAACATCATAGCCATCGCGGCGGGAATGATCGACGGAACCAAAGCTGGCGACAATTGCAAAGCGGCCTTAGTCACACGCGGACTTGCTGAAATAATGCGCCTCGGCACAGCCTGCGGTGCGAGACATGAAACTTTCATAGGTTTGACTGGTCTGGGCGACCTGGTGACAACATGCATCTCTCCAACGGGAAGGAATCGCTCCTTCGGAGAGAAAATCGGAAAAGGTCACACCATCGAGCAGGCACAGAAGTCCACAGATTCTGTCGTCGAGGGTATCGCGACGTGCGAATCAGTTGTGGCGCTCGCACAGAAAAAAGGTGTCGAAATGCCTATCACGCAGGCAGTTTATGAAATCCTCTTCAGGAACAAACCCGTGAAGCAGGCAATTTTCGAGCTGATGAACCGCAAACTGAAAGCAGAGGTATGAAGACTTTCACTTTACAAAACAGAAATTTCAAACCAACTTTCCGAATCGATAATTTATTGAAGAACCGTGAAAAACAACAATTTTGATATCTCTATAATTCGGCCTCGAATGGATGAAAAGGAGGTAAAACAAAGGGGACAGGCTTCTTCCGAAAGAAGGCTGGCAGCCATACGAAAAGGCCTGCTTGCTTTGCATACACTCGAACTGATGGCGCAGACCATCTATAAATTTCAAATCACGAAGGAGCCGAGCGAGCTTAACCGCAAACTCATCGCGGCGATGTGCAATGAGATGACGCACTACCAGGATTTTCAAGTCAAGCTGTACGAATACAACTTCAAGCCGAGCGTTTTCCGTGCGGCGTACTGGCTCGTCGGTTTTGTGATGGGATACACGTCCCGACGCAGAGGAACTAAAGCCATTCTAAAGACAGGCATCTGGGTCGAAACGAAGGCAGTGAGTCATTATAAAAAGCTGCTCGAAACAATCGAATGGGATGAGGACACACGCGCGATTATCGAAAAAGACCAGGCTGATGAGCAGGGACATATCGAAAACTGGAAAAAAATGCTCGAAAGAAATTCCTGAAGCCTCTGAAACGTCAATATTGAGTACAGACTAAGGCAGCAACAGGATTCTGTGAATAATAGCGAGGTGCGATACAAGGGTTCCACTGCAAAAAATATCTCAGACCGGCGGCGATAATTACGCATAACTCTCTACTACAAAAGAAGTTACAAGAAATATGCGAAATCAGCCTTGGAATGGGGATTATCAGAATATGGCCCGGAAAGAGATTTTTTTCTTTCTTTAGCATGTTGAAAGTGGTAATATTTGACCTTTAAGAAAATTGCGCTCTGTTTTGTATAGCGATGCTACGCTCGGATGAAGTGGATGAAAAGTGTGTGTAGTTTTGCGCACTTGCGCTTAGCGGAGCGGCATTGTTCAGTATTAGGACTAAAAATTATGCCTGAAAACAATAATGGTTTCAGCAGCAATGATCACCTCGAGTTCGAGGACAAGGTTGCTGAGCTTGACAGCCAGATGAACGAGCTTCGAAAGCTGAGCTCTGTCAAGGGCATAGATTATTCAGCTGAGATACGCAGGCTGCAGAAGCAGCAGGTTACGGAGCTTAAGAAAGTATATTCGCACCTTTCCGCGTGGCAGACAGTGCAGGTTGCGCGCCATCCGAAAAGGCCGCTCGTTTCAGATTATCTCGACTTGATGGTAAAGGATTTTCGCGAGCTCCACGGTGACAGGTGTTTCGGCGATGACAGGGCAATCGTTACAGGGCTCGGTCACATAGGCAGGGAGAGAGTTCTCGTTGTCGCGCAGAACAAGGGCAAAAACACGAAGCAGAAAAGTGCATGCAAGTTCGGCTGTCCGAATCCCGAAGGCTATCGCAAGGCTCTTGCGAAAATGAAATTTGCCGAGAAGTTTAATATCCCTATCGTGACATTAATCGACACACCCGGCGCATATCCGGGAATAGGC
>JARRRJ010000114.1:0-5948 GCA_037380865.1 Sedimentisphaerales bacterium | reverse complement strand
TCCTTATAGGGATTGGAACTGTTTTCGTTTTTTCCGCGAGTGTCAACGTCGGTGCGGGCATAGACCTGCAAAAGTTCTATGATTACCCTGGCTTGCGTCAGATACTGTTTTTCCCCTTGGCATGCTTGGCAATGTACGTATTTTCCTGTATAGATTTCCGCATATACAGCCTGGAAAAAGGCTGGCTCTGGAATCCTGTAGTTTATGTCCTCTTTATTAGTATAGTATTGCTGATTATTGTTCTAATTCAGCGATTTTCGCCGATATTTCCGAATTTCGTGCCTCTTATAAACGATCATTACCGCTGGATTAATATCCCACTGGGCTCATTCACAATAAGTTTTCAGCCTTCGGAATTGGCAAAATGGTCAATTGTTTTTTTCATAGCTGCTCTTTGCGACAAATTCGGTGACGAGATCAGGCTATTCTGGAAAAGATTTGTTCCGCTCTGTCTTGTTATAGGATTGATAATGTTTCTTATCATCGTTGAAGATTTCGGAACTGCCGCTCTTATATCGCTTATTGCGTTTCTAATTTTAATTATGGCGGGCGTCAAACTCTGGCATATTTTGCCACCACTGCCCCTTGCCGCAATCGCTTTCTACTTTGCGATCGTGCTCTCTCCCACACGAATTAATCGTATTACTGCATTTATGCATCTTGACAAATGGCCGGATACGATAAATTACCAGCCGAACCAGTCGCTGATTGCCATCGGTTCCGGCGGATTGCTTGGAAAAGGACTGGGCCGGGGAATAATAAAATATGGTCATTTACCTGAAGATACGACCGATTTCATATTCTCGATAATTGGCGAAGAGCTCGGTTTTGCAGGAAATACAGCCGTCTTACTGCTTTTCATCGCGTTCGTGATTCTGGGGATTTTAGTCATTTTGCGATGCCGGGACAGTTTTGGACGTCTGCTTGCAAGCGGCATCGTCCTGACAATCGCAGCCCAGGCCGCGCTCAACATTGGTGTAGTAACTGTGGTGCTCCCGACAAAAGGCATCCCGCTTCCTTTCGTCAGCGCCGGAGGGACCAGCATGCTCCTGACTGCAGTCGCAGTAGGAGTACTGATCAACATCGCCAAAAATTCACAGCCTAAGCTCGGGAAAACAGACTGACCGCAAATCCCGCACGCGCATTGCTTATTTCCCCCCGAAAACAGCGTTAAGTTTCTTTATTTCCTTGTTTCAGGGGGTAAAATCTGGTAATTTGCTTTATTAAAAGAATTTAGCTGCTTTTCAGGCAACATGCGACGGAAGTGATTCCTCGAACTCGAATAAACTGAGAATCTCATGAAACGAACAGAAACGCAGATAAACTGGGAGAATTTACCTGACGAAGAGCTTATGAAGATGCGAATTCGCGATTTTCATTTGTCCATCGAAAAATCACCTCTCGAGGGCATGATAAAGAAGTTGTACGACGAACTTGACGCAGGCGGAATTAGTTTTCACCCGCCGTGTTACCTGGCTGACGAATGGCTTTGCCCGGACAGGGAGCCAATAATTGGTATACCTTTTTTTCTTGCCCGTCCCAGGCTCAAGCAGATCGAGCAGAAGATGATGTTCGAGGTCGAAGGCGGCACAGAAGCATCGTGTATGCAGATTCTCAGACATGAAGCCGGTCACGCACTCAATTACGCCTACGAATTTTACAAAAAGACACGCTGGCGCGAATTATTCGGGCATTTTTCGTTGAAGTACTCCGATTATTACTATTCTCAGCCCTATTCCAGGCGCTTTGTAAGGCATCTGGGAGATAACTACGCTCAGGCGCATCCGGATGAAGATTTCGCGGAAACCTTTGCAGTCTGGCTGACACCTTACAGCTTGTGGCAGAAGAAGTATAAAGGCTGGCCCGCGATGAAGAAGCTGACCTACGTCGATAATTTGATAAAGAATATTTCTGGCAAATCGCCGGTGCATAAAAGTCCCTCAAATGCTCCGTGGTCCGCTTCGAGAATGACTTCGACTCTGGAAGGCTTTTACGAAAGAAAGCGCAGGCTGCTCGGCGAGGAATTCAAGGGCTTTTATGACGACGCACTTGTGAATTTATTCTCTGCAAAATCTGCTGCGCAACCGAGAGAAAAAGCCTCGAAGATTTTGCGGCAACATCGCCAAGAGCTTGTAAATGACATATCCAACTGTACCGGACATCGCAAATTCGATGTCCATCAATTGATAGATAAACTGATTCAGAGATGTGATGCTCTCGATCTTTACGGCAAACAGAAAGACATAACCGCTATCGCCGTGCTGGTTACAGCTATTGTGAGCAAAACTCTCAGGATTCCGAAAAACAGCAAACACTAATGAAAAAGAAATTGAACATTACAGTGCTCGTCGATCAGGGTGAAATTCTGCCTGGAGATCCCGACTTTTCAAATCCTCCCGAAGAGCCGATTACCGAATATCATGTTATAGAGGAACTGAGACTCCTGGGGCATAATATTTCTGTACTGGGTGCTGACAGGGATGTCGAAGTAATGAGTAGAGCGCTGAAAGAGCACGAACCTGATTTGATTTTCAATCTGACGGAACATCTTGAGGGTGACCGAAGGTTTGATAAACACATCGCATCATTTCTTGAGATGATTGACATTCCTTTCACAGGAGCCGGGCTGACAGGCTTATTACTGACCAGGGATAAAAGGCTCTGCAAACAATTGTTGTCACTTCACAGGATACGAGTTCCAAAGTATGTATTTTTCCCATTCAAAAAAGCAGTCAAACCGCCGAAGAATATCAATTTCCCGCTTGTGGTAAAGCCTGTTTTGGAAGACAGCTCGGAAGGTATCGCAAATGCTTCTATAGTGGAAAACGCTGAGGCGCTTATAGAACGTGTGCAATTTGTGCATGATAGATGGGAGCAGGGAGTGATAGCAGAAGAATATATAGAGGGTCGCGAATGTTACGTCGGCGTTCTGGGCAACAAACAGCTTCGTGTTTTGCCGATCCGCGAATGCTTTTTTGATTTCGAGGGAAACGATGGCCCGCGCTTGGCGACATACCGAGTGAAATGGAATGCGGAATATAGGAAGAAATGGAATATAAGTTTTGGATTTGCAGACATTGAAGCACCGATAGTTAAGAAAATCGAACGTGCATGCAAGAAAATTTTCAAGATTTTGCAATTAAGGGATTATGGCAGGATTGATCTGCGGCTCACTCCCGAAAATGAGATATATATCCTCGAGGCCAATGCAAATCCAGACCTTGCTTACGGCGAAGAAGTAGCAGAAGCCGCGGATAAAGCAGGCATCTCGTACCAGAATCTCATTAAGCAAATCATAAACTATGCTTTGAGGCGATACGCGTGAACTTTTTGTATCAAACCTGGTGATGGCGAAAAAATCGTGTCGAAAAAATGCGGATTTTTTTGTCACCTTTCTTTATTTCTGGAATCTATGTTTATAGAGTTATAGTATATCTTTGTCCGAAGGATTTTTGATTGATGACTGCAGTCACAAACGAAATAGATTTGCTCGAAGCAAGTTTGAGGGGAAATAAGGACTCGTTCGGTACAATTGTTGAGAATTACCAGTCATTGGTTTGCAGCATAACGTATAGTGCAACAGGTGATTTTGCCAAAAGCGAAGAGATTGCACAGGAAACTTTTATAAGAGCATGGAAAGAATTAAAACAGCTCAAAGACCTAGGCAAATTCCGTGCATGGCTCTGTACAATTACAAGAAATTTGCTCAGGCAATCAATCAAAAAACGAACTGAAGATGTACTTGATACAGCCCAGCCAATAGAAAACGCGATTGTTTCTGAAACAACAGAAATGCGTCCTGACCATATAGCTATAACTAAAGAGCAACAGACGGTTATCTGGCAGGCACTTCAGGAAATACCGGAAACGTATCGCGAGCCTATGGTACTTTTCTATCGTGAGCAGCAATCCATAAAAGAAGTTGCTTCGAAACTTGAATTGTCCGAAGAAGTCACTAAGCAAAGACTCGCTCGCGGTCGCAAATTATTAAAAACCGAAATGTCAACACTTGTTGAAGATATTCTCGGCAAAACTTCGCCAAAGAAAAACTTTACCATCGCTGTAATCGCTGCTTTGCCGACTCTATCATCTAAAACAGCAAGTGCATCAATAGCCGGAGGAGCAGCCGCAAAAGGAATAAATACTCTTACAATTGGTTCTATGATGAGCTCACTGGGAAGTTTCATAATGCCTTTGTTGATTTGGTGGGGCGGTTCCAATTATTATAAAGCAGCTTTAGAAAATGCAACAACCGAAAAAGAACGCAGTGTTATAAAAAGATGGCATATCATTGAGCATTTGTACTGTTCTCTCCTGCCGCTTGCTGTTTCACTTTTTGCATTTACAAAATTACACAGATATGGAAATCTTATTTGGTTTTTAATTCCTGCATATTTTATAGGTATATTCATTTTAGCTTATTTTGTTCAGAACAAACTTAAGGCTCTGCAAATCAAGCAGGGAACATACATCGAGCCGGAAGAGCGAGTTAAATCAAAGCGGCTGATTTACGGCGAGTTTTCATTTATTTTCGGCTGGTTATTGATTATCAATTTTGTATCGATAAAAGCTCATGACTGGTTTGCAGTCTGGTTCACCTTAATTATCACAATAGCGATTTTTATTGTATCAACTCGAATTTCTCTGAATAAACAACAGTATTATAATCAAATCATTTATTTAGCTACAGCCTCGATTGGGATTCTCGCTCTGGTAATTTTTAATCTGCGATGGCATAAATGGATAATGGAACTACCCAAATACCGGAAATACTCACTGGGGAAAGTAAATCTGTTTATTTGCGGTGCGACAATTACGATAATACTCTTGATGATTTTATCTGAATACTATCAAAAATGGAGAAGAGCGAAAAGTCATAACACAGACACAGAATAATATCTGATATAGTTTCACGTATTGAAAACTGTAGTATTGATTTAAATTGATTTTAGGGTAGAATTGCACGAGCATTGTGTTTGTTTTGCTGCCATTGACGGCGGTGCCTTATTTGGAAGGATTGCCTGATGAACACTGAATCGACTGCTATTGGAGCTTTCATTTTCGTACTTGTACTGGCATTTCTCGCTATTGTTTTCATTGGTAATCATAAAGAACAGCCGGAAACCATGTCAGGCCAGCCTGCTTCAGGCGAAACAATACCTGAAGAAGCAACGCCGGAACAGGTCAAGTCGCCTTTCGGTAGTCGTTCGCTGGAAGATTTGATCCGGGTCGATTTCCCCCTAACGGACCAGAGAATTTCCAATCCTCTTGTTATAAAAGGAAAGGCCCGAGGATTCTGGTACTTCGAGAAAGTTTTCCCTGTCATGCTGGCTGATTCGAGAGGCAGTATAATAGCCCGCGGCTTGGCGATTGCGCAAGCTGACTGGATGACGGAGGATTTTGTTCCATTCAAAGCTCAGCTTGAATTCGAGCCGGACTACGGCAAGAGTGGCACTTTAATTATTCGCAATAACAATCCATCCGACAATGTCAATAATAACAGGGAAAAAAGAATTTCAGTTCTTTTTGCAGAAAAACAAATTCCTGCAGAAACGATGACTATCCAGGTATATTTCGGAAATACAAAACTCGATCCGGAACTTCTGCTCGACAAGGTCTTTCCCACGTCGCGAACTATTCTGAAAACACAGGCTGTCGCACGAGCCGCTCTGGGAGAATTATTAAAAGGACCCACAGAAGAGGAAAAAGAAGCAGGATTTTATACCAGCATAAATCCGGGTGTGAAAATTCAAAAGCTCTCAATTGTTGATGACGTGGCAAAAGTCGATTTCAACTCACAGCTTGAGTACCAGGTTGGAGGCTCAGCACGAGTCGGAGCAATCCGTGCGCAAATAGTACAAACACTGAAGCAATTCCCGACTGTAAAAGACGTAACAATCTCCATTGATTCACGAACCGAAGGCATCCTCCAGCCATAAGTGAAAAAA
>JARRRJ010000113.1:0-10489 GCA_037380865.1 Sedimentisphaerales bacterium | reverse complement strand
AGAGGTTTTGCGCCGCGAGCGCTGCAATCTCAGCCGCTCTTTGTAATATGGGTACAGTATACTGAGACCATACAAAAAGCTCAGCAGGGGATTGAAGAATACGAAAGTGAACAGCCAGAAAGCTTTCGTGCGCCACCCATTGCCGAATATCGGGTAAAGCCGTTTGCTTTGCAGGCAGTGTATCAGCAAAATCGCCCATACGCCCAGATATAGATTGTTTAATACATACAAAAGCATCGAATCTCGCCTTTCACATTGTTAATTTATAGGACTTGTCATTCGGTCAGATAAAAACACCATCAGCCCTATTACATCGTCTCTGCCCCTTTTTCGGCTTTTTTTATTAGTGACTTGGGTTAAAATTAAAGAAATGGCACACAAGAGCATCAAAATCTTTAGTAATAGATATTCTCAACAACTCAAAAAGTTACATTCGTTTCACTTTATTTTATCGGATTAACTTCTTTGGACTCATCCATATCTTCAAGGCGAGGTAAAAACTTATAATCTTTTGGAATATAGAAACGGAATTTTTCCAGGGAGATAGGTTGGTAATCGTAGATAATTTCCAAGGATAGGACGGATTGATCGTCTTTTTTGATAGGAGTTATTATTATATTTCTGGGAAGATTAGTTTTTTTGTTAATCCATACTTTACCGGTCCAATCATCATGAAATGTTATTTTAAAAACTCGTTCTGTGTCAGTACTTTCCTCAGTAAGTTCTGTTGTTTTATAGTCTTCGGCCAGATCTTCTGCTAAATCAGGTGCTGTTTCACTATTAAATAAAAAAACGAACTTTAAAAATATAGCTTTCATGTTATCGGTACGAGTTGAATTAGAATAGATAAATTTTGCCTCCTTATACTTAACGTCAAGGTTAAGACAGTTTATGCCATCGTCAATTGTTATTCCATCGTCGATCTGTTCAGCCCGAAACATAGATTTGTTTTTGATCCAGAAATTTTCCACATCAATTTGACTGTTAAAACGAGTGATTTTCATTACAACATGAATATTGTCTGCATTATTAATTGCCCCAACAATGTCAGCCCATACGGGTTGTTTGGTAGGGAAAATAAAATATATCAATGATGCCGCAAATATGATTGCAGCAGCTAATTTTGTTAAGGGACTTTTCATGATTATTCTCCATAAAACCAGCTTTGTTGTGCCGGAATTTTGTGAAGTCTCGTTAAAGACAGAAAGCATTTTCTCTTTGAGCTTTTCTCGGTGAGCAGGATTTGTTTTTGTGTCAATATTTAGCTTTTTAACTATATTTTTGAATTCGTTCTCGTCTTTGAACATTTTACACCTCAGTCTCAAAAACGTTTTTCAGTTCGTCTCTTAAATTGTTTAATATTCTGTGCACTGTAACTCGCAAGGTTGGCTCTTTTATCTTCAAAATCTTAGCAATTTGCTCGTAAGACATGTTTTCAAAGAACCTTAACGTGATAATGGTCTGGTGCTGAGGCTTGAGCTTTATAATAGCCGCGTACAGTCTCGGCCAATCACGTTCGGAAGATTTTTCTTCCATTGTGGTTTTTGTTGAGCGTGCGGCTTCTTCGAGCAGTTTTTTACGCCGCGAGTTTTTTCTTATATAGGCGTTTGCATGGTTGGCCGCTATGGCATAGAGCCAGTTTGCAAAATCCTGCTCGCTGTCGCCGGGAAAATTCCGGATTTTTTTCGCTATTTCGAGAAATATCGTGGATGTTACATCTTCTGCGATTTCCCTGTCAAAGAGCCTGTGAACGCAGAAGCGGAAAATCCGCTCGTAATAAAGTTCGTAAAGCTGTCCGAGGGCATCTGCCTGAGTGCGTGCCCTTAATACCAAATCGTCGTTTGTCAGCTCAACAATTTTTGCCATAGCACCTGCCATTATCATCTGTATAATTGCGCCGGTCGCGATTATGTTACAAAATATTGCGAAAAATTGCTAATAAAGTGTTTTCGCATATAAAGCCTTGATGCTATACATGAACAAAAATTTGGAGATTTTGGTATAATGCGCAGATGAGTAATAAGAATTTGCATACGAGTGATTTTTTACCGACTACTCCAGAGGAGGTTCATCAGAGGGGCTGGAAGTATGTGGACATTATATTAATTACCGGGGATGCCTACGTTGATCATCCTTCGTTTGGTGTTGCGCTGATAGGGCGATGGCTGGAAAAGTTGGGCTATCGCGTAGCGATTCTCGCCCAGCCTGACTGGCGAAGTGTGGAGCAGTTTCGTTCTCTTGGGAAGCCGCGATTGTTTTGGGGAATTACGAGCGGCTGCATCGATTCACGTCTGAATGATTACGCTTCACTGGGAAATCGCAGGAAAGAGGATGTGTACAGCCCCGGAGGCGCAACAGGCTTGCGGCCGGGACGACCTTTACTGGTTTATTCTGCGCGGGCAAGGCAGGCTTATCCCGACGTTCCGATTATCCTTGGCGGCCTGGAAGCCAGCCTGCGCCGCCTCGTGCATTACGATTATATCGAAGATAAGCTCAAACGCTCGGTGCTTGTCGACGCGAAAGCGGACCTGCTGATTTACGGCATGGCTGAAAACGCAGTCGCGCAGGTCGCAAAAAGACTAGATGAGGGACAGACGATTGACAAATTGACTGATATTCCCGGAACCGCATTTGTTGCGCAGAGGGGAATTAAGGTGCCGGAAAATGCCGTGACGTTACCATCTCTGTCTCAACAGCGAGAAGATGCAAGCCTTTTTGTGGACTCGTATAAAAAGTATGAAGCACAATTTCATCCGAATGGCAGTGCGATTGTTCAGGAAAATGATCCGGGCACTTTAGCCGTTCTTCCTCCGGGTGAGCCGCTGAGCGGCGATGCACTGGACTGCCTGTACGATTTGCCCTTTTCCCGGTGCTGGCATCCCGATTATAACAATCACGGCGGTGTACCTGCATTGACGCCTATCCAGTTCTCAATCACAACTCATCGCGGCTGCTTCGGCGGCTGCTCATTCTGCTCGATTGGCTCTCACCAGGGAAAACAAATCACCTCAAGGTCGATACCTTCGCTGCTGAATGAAGCAAACGTAATCAGATGTCACTCGCTCTTTCACGGAACTATCGAAGACGTCGGGGGACCGTCAGCAAATATGTATCGAATGGAATGTGAACACGCACAGACTTGCGCACGCGCGAGCTGCCTGTTTCCGTCTGTCTGCAAACGTGCAAAACTCGATCATGCTCCTATGCTGGAAATGATGGAAGCGTTTGTGCGATGGAGCGGCGGCAATGCGAAACGAATTAATGTTTTCGTCGCTTCGGGTATAAGGCACGATATAGCTCTAAGGAGTCCCGAGTATCTTGATATGCTTGTCAGATATTTTGTCGGCGGGCATTTGAAAGTTGCGCCGGAGCATTATTGCCCACACGTTCTTGAATTGATGGGCAAGCCTGGTTTTGAAATTTTCGAGGAGTTCGAAGCACGCTTTTCCAAAGCTGCTCGGCGCGCGGGAAAAAAGGTTTATCTCGTTCCCTACTTCATCAGTGCTCATCCGGGCTGCAGCGACGAAGATGCGCTGAAGCTGACGGAATATCTTGTATCACGCTCATGGAAGCCGCGGCAGGTACAGGACTTCGTCCCAGTTCCGGGCACAGCTTCAACCGCTATGTATGTCTCAGGCAGGGACTTGGACGGGAAAAATCTTCATGTGACTAAATCGCGCAGAGACAAACGTCTTCAGGCCGCTCTCCTGCAATACTTTCAGCCGGGGAATAGAAAAATTATAGCCGACTTTCTGAAGCAAAAGAAGAGAAACGACCTTTTGGGAAAGATAACGCGCATCAGCAAATCGAAAGGAAGGTAACCAGACGAGATGCAGTTTACTTGCCTTTCCTGAAAGGTCTGAACAGTTGCTCGAAGGTTTCGTTATGCCAGCTCTTTCTTATAGGGAATATTCCCTCCTCGACGAAGCTGATGTCCTCGATTGTATAAAAAGCGGCCGGATTGAAATTCTTGACAATTTCAATCGCTCTTAATATCTCTTTTCTCGGAATCACTGTAAAGACGATATTTACTTTGCCCTGCGCACCGAGACCTTCGACGCTCGTGACACCATATTTTTCAGAGCTTAGCGACTGTATCAGTTCGCCGCCGTCCTTCTGCGTAATTACTCTCAGAAGGACAATACCAAGAGAGAGTTTTTCCGCCACTATGATACCGACATAGTTTCCCGTAGCAAAGCCGCCTGCGTAGGCAATATAACAAGCGGGATTTGAAAGATTATTCATAATCTGGCCGATTGCAAGAAGCCAGATTAAAACCTCGAAGAATCCGACTGCCGGTGCAAGATATTTCATCCCTTTCGAGACGAATATCACACGAACGGTTCCGAGCGTGACATCGGAGACTCTTGCGATAAAGATTAACAAAGGGATAATTATCCATACGAAAAAATCGGAGTAAGACATTTTTTAAAAATCCTGAACAACATGTTAAAAAATCAATTTCAAAACTATAATCTCTGAATCCTGAACAAATTCAAATGCTTAAAACACTTTGAATTTTCGTTTCATTTCTTTTTCTTGAAATAATATAGCATGCCGGCGCATACTGCAAGCATAACCAATAACGTTACGGGATAGCCGTATTTCCAGGTCAGTTCAGGCATGTTGTGGAAATTCATACCGTAAACGCCCGCAATGAAAGTCAGGGGTATGAATATCGTTGCGATAATCGTGAGGACTTTCATCACCTCATTCATTCGCATGCTGAGACTCGAAAGATACAAGTCGAGCATGCCGGCTACCATGTCGCGAAAACTCTCCACAGTATCGATAACCTGTATAGTATGGTCATATACATCGCGCAGGTATGCTTCTGTGGATTTATTTATAAGTTCCGATTCGCTTCGCTCGAGCGAACTGATAAGCTCTCGCAAGGGCCACACCGACTTGCGCAGGAAAATCATTTCTCTTTTGAGGTGATGTATCTGCTGAAGCGTTTTTTCCGACGGGTCTTCCACGAGCTCCTCTTCGAGAGATTCTATTCTCTCGCCGAGTTTTTCGAGAATTGTAAAATATCCGTCAACTATAGCGTCGAGCAAAGAGTACATAAGATAATCGGGTCCCATCTTTCTTATTCTGCCTTTTGCGTTCCTGATTCTATCCCGAATCTGGTCGAATACGTCTCCGACGTTTTCCTGGAACGAAAGCACGAAATTTGTTCCGAGCACGATACTGACCTGCTCGGACTGAATGGATCGGTTTTCTTCGTCGAATCGCAGCATCATCAAGACGACAAAGAGGTATTGTTCGATATCCTCGAATTTGGGCCGCTGTCCTGTATGCAGAATGTCCTCGAGCACAAGGGGATGCAGGTCATAATGATGGCCGATTTTTTCTATGATTTCCACGTCATGCAGGCCATCGATATTTATCCACGTTACAGACGGCGTCGCCTTAAATTCGAAACAGTCTTCGATCTTCTTAACCTCTTTCTCCTGGAAATTCTGCTCGTCATAATCCAGCACAGTAATCCTGGCGGATTCCAGCTTCCTTTGCCCGGTATAAACGAGTGTTCCCGGGGGCAGCCCGACTTTTTTGAAATGATTCTTGCTGTGTTGTCTTTTTGCCATATGGCACCGTCCTTTCAACGATATTTCCAATAATTGATATAATTATATTACTAAATGCCCGGTTGGCAAAACTTATGACGGTAAACATTGACCATATTTTTTGAAGAAAACGCCAATGGCGCATTTTCTGACATTATGTTGTAGCATTCGGGCTTAACTCGTGTAGAATAACGCTTTTTGAAAGTTTTAGTGGAATGAACAAAATGAAAGTTAGTTTAGTGAATAAACCAAGACGCATCTGGCCTATTTATGGTGCGGCGTTTGCCATGTCCATATCGATAAACTCGTGGTGGACGTCAATGCCTTTTATTGTGCGAGACATTGGAGGTACAAAAGCTCATGTCGGTTATGCATGGGCAGCAAATATGACAGGCTATCTCGTTTGCCTGCTTTTGGCAGCTCTTTTTCTGGGAAGCCATAATCCCAGGAATACAACACGCATATCTTCTGTCGTTGTTTTCATATCTACAGTCGTTATCGGAGTTTTTATTTATATAATCCTGTCTCAGAATATAACGGGAAACATCCTGTTAATCTGGCTTATCATTATTTCAGGCGCTATCGCAGGAGGCGCGACTTCTCTTTTCTGGCCTTTCCTGATGAGCTGGGTATCCGAAGACCTCGAAGGAGCAGTGCTCAATCGAAGGCTCGGACGCTATAACGGCTCTTGGTCTTTCTCTTTGATAATCGGACCTGTAATAGGCGGCATGCTCGTCGAAGCTTCAACTTTCCTGCCAGTCATCTTTACGACTGTCGCTATTCTGGCCTGCTTTATGTTTCTAAATCTCACAACAAACGGGTCTGTTAATACAACGTTGTTTGACGATGACAATCATAGAAACGGTAATGCAAGCCTGGACATGGCCAGTATTAAGCGTTTCAGATGGATGGCCAGAGTCGTGTTGTTCAGCTCCTGGGCGTGTATTGCAATAGCTCGCTCGCAATTTGCTCTATTGTTTACCGGCATGGGTAATTCGGAAACGATGTTCGGTGTGCTCATCGCAATTTTCGGAATCTGTAATTTCACTTCCATGATAATTGCCGGAAGGTATCCGTACTGGCATTTCAAGCCTTTTCTTCTATTTTTGGCACAGTCGGCTCTTGCGGTATCCCTCGTACTGATTATTTACGGCAGTTCAATTCCTGTATTTATTTTGTCTTTCGTAATTTTGGGATGCGGCTTCGGATTTGCGTACAGCTCGCATCTCTTTTACGGAGCATGCGGGACAAAGAAACGTTCCGTACAGATGGCGATTCACGAGGCTACTATTTCATCGGGTATAATCATCGGCTCGGCAACAGGAGGCTATCTGGCAGGCAAATTCGGTTTGTACCAGCCTTACTGGTTCGCTTTGATACTTGTCGCGGCCGGATTTATCGCCCAGGGTATTCTAAGGTATTCCAAGCCAGACCTCGCGAGAGTGCCTCAACTACGCTGAAAAGGGGTTCGCGAGATAGTCTCTCTGGCTGTATTCAAAAAAGTCAAAATCCGCGTGATTCATTGTGCCTGCCATGTCTTGACAAGCCATGCCAACGAATGCACCTGTGAAATTCGGCAGACCCGGGGAAGTGGCTTCATCGGAGAGAATGCTCGCGTCAAAATGTTGCGGCAGCCAGTGCCACTCAGTGTCCACGTCTTCGACGCGATAGGCGAAGTAGAGCCGCTCGTAATCAACTTCGACGCGCAGATGCACAGGCTTTCCCACGGGGATGACAATGGGCGGCGTGAAGGCGTCCGTCTGCGTTGAGTCGGGCAGGCACGACATTACACGCAAATGTTTGCCTAGCTCTTCGTCATTCGATATGTATAGATAATGAAACTTCGCGCTGTTGTAATAACAGATGAGTCCTGCGCACTGCTGATAATGTTGCGGCTCGAACTCGACAAGCGTCGATGCACCAAAGCAATGCGCCTGCTGCCGCCTTGCGACGAGTGATTGTCTGAACGAACTTCCAATCGTATCGCGGCCGTAGAGACGCAAAAAGCCCGGGCGGGCACCCAGGCTGAAAATTTCCTCCGGCCACGGCGTGCGCAGCCACTGGAAGTCAATCGGAAGTTGTGGCGTATCGAAATCTTCGCGAATCGGCTGCGCCGGAAATTTGTGTTCAGGCAACTCGGGCGATGGAGTTTCGAGTGTTGGAATAGACTGTCCATCCAACGTGCGCAGCCACCCATCCTTTCCCCAAACCATTTTCTGGATTGATGTTTCGCGACCGAGAATACATCGTCCGCGATTGCGTATCGGTCTGCCGCACAGATAAACCATGTAGGTCTCGCCTGTCTGTGTTTCGACGATGTCCGCGTGGCCGGCACGCTGCAATTCTGCATCCGGGCGATTGCGCGAGCTGAGAATATATTTTTCAGGATGCAATTCGTATGGCCCGGTAATTTTGCGCGAGCGTGCCATCGTGACCGCATGACCCCAGCCTGTGCCGCCTTCGGCGGTAATCAACTAAGACCAGCCATCGCGTTTGTAAAGATGCGGGGCCTCAGTTAAGCCGATCGACGTGCCTTTGAAAATGTTCACCCGTTCGCCTATAAGTTTATGCTTTTTAACTGAATATTCCTGCAGGACGATTCCCGCGAAACGATTGTGTCCGGGTCGGTAGTCCCAAAGCATGTTAACAAAATACTTGCGGCCGTCGTCATCGTGGAATAGCGAAGGATCAAAGCCGCTACTATTCATATATATGGGATCGGACCAGTCACCGTCAATGCGCGGACTCGTGACGAGATAATTATGAAAATCGCGCAGCGAAGCACCACTCGCGCCGCCTACTGTAGTGCGACCATAACGTTTCACGTCTGTGTAAATAAGCCAGAACTGTCCGTCAGCGTAACTCAGGCATGGCGCCCAGATGCCGCAGGAATCGGGATCACCAAGCATGTTGAGCTGACTGGCGCGATTAAGCGGACGAGTAAGTAATTGCCAGTGGACGAGGTCGCGAGAATGATGAATCTGCACGCCGGGATACCATTCGAAGGTTGAAGTGGCGATATAGTAATCGTCGCCGACTCGAACGATAGACGGGTCGGGATTAAAGCCGGGTAATATGGGATTATGAATTGTCATGCGGACTCCATTTCAGTGGGTTTAACAACAGCCCGTCGTTCGCCCAGTTCCTCTTCAATCTGACTCACGCGTTTCTGGTTGAGCGGATAAATCAGCAGTGCACCGGCTTTAAGCAGTGCAATGATTCCGGGAGCGATGGAGAACGCGAGTGTAATACCGAGAAGTGCCCTGGGGGTTTGTTCGGCGTCCTTGACGTAGCCGAAGTAAGCCAGGAACCACGGTAACAGGACACCGCCTACCATTATTCCAGTTTTTATAGAAAACAGCGATGCAGAGAAGACCAGACCTGTGGATCGGCGTCCGAATTTCCATTCGCCGTAATCGGCTACATCGCCGTAGAGCGCCCAGGTGAGCGCCGATGTCGGTCCCATGCAGAGGTAGCCGAGCGCATTCACTGCGACAAGCAGAACAAACTGCTCCTTCGGCAGGAAGAAAAAAGCCAGGAAGCTCACACCCGTGATCGCACAAAGTGCAGCTGCCGCGTACTTCTTGTCCACGCGCCGCGCCATGAAGCCCAGCATCACTGTGCCGGCAATCTGTGCCAGCGCGCCTATCGAAAGGAAAATCGTAGTCCGATCGAGTCCAAGAAAAATCGGTGCGCCGTCGTCGCCCGCGACGTACTTGAAATAGAATACCGTACTGCCGGAACGCAACGCAATGAACGTCGTGGAGAAGATAGATGCGATAAGCAGCATGATCCAGGGCCAGTTGCAGATCAGCTCACGAAGTTCCCCCAGGATATTGGTCTTTTGCCCGAGGGGCGGCTTCACACGCTCTTTGGTCGATATAAACGTGATCCACCACATGATCACCGACACGACAGCGAAGATTGCCATGGTCAACTGGAATCCTCGCATTTCGTTGTCGCCGCCGAGATACTTAACAAGAGGACGTACAAGCAGCGATATCAAAAATGCGCCGGCAAACGCTCCGACAAAGCGAAAGCTCGATGCCACGGTACGCGTTCGCGACGAAGGGCTGAGCACACCCATCAGTGAAGAGTACGGCACGTTGATAACTGTGTAGCTAAGGAGCATCAAGGCATAAGTGATGTATGCGTAAACGAGCTTGCCGGTCGGGCCGAAGTCTGGCCCGGCGAACATCAGGTAGCCGCATATACCGTAGGGGATTGCAGCCCACAGGAGATACGGACGAAATTTGCCCCAGCGTGTATTGGTACGATCGGCAATCAAACCCATGACAGGGTCGTTACAGGCGTCGAACAGTCGTACTATCGGGAACATCCACAAGAGCGCCGTTGCAGGCAGACCCCAGACGTCCACGTAATAGTACGTAAGAAAAATATTGATCATCTGGAAGAAGAAATTCGATGCGGTGTCACCGAGAGCGTATCCGACGTACTCGCGTATTCTGAGCCCGTTTCCAGTAGACGGTGCTTGTGCAGCGGTTGAAGTCATAGCTGTACCTCCTGTAGATAATGGACCAGTTGGACCGAAGCAAAGTTAGTATCATGCCGCGTATTCAGGGATGTGAACAGGACATACAATAACATGTGCTTCATCGAGAATTCCTTTTTATTGACATTTTTACCTTAAAAGTCAAACAAGGCAATGTTCGATTATATCACTTCATTAAAGTTTTCAAGAAGGAAACCATTTTACCGGAGGCGACTTTACCTTTGCCGGGTTGTTTTTGCTGCTCTCTGATGAACTGCATCACGATTTGAGTCAGTATTGCACCGGGTCTTGGATAAGCGGCTACGATGTAATGCGGTCCGGGTTCTGTTTCTCCCATTTCCTGCTCAAACTCAGCCCTGAGGTTATCGGGAGAAATCAGGGAATTAGCATACTGGAATATAACTTT
>JARRRJ010000112.1:0-5967 GCA_037380865.1 Sedimentisphaerales bacterium | reverse complement strand
TTGTGAGCAGTTTTACTTGTGACGCATATGGTTTGGGCACAGTGCCCGGATGGAGAATCAGTTTTGTAGGAAGCTTTTTTCCCAGGCCTTTATAGTCTATAAACCAGGGTTTTAACCTGAGCGGATTTGTGGGACGAAAATCTCGTTCCATTCCCAGCGTGTCGCGGATTAGCGACGCGGCCGCAGGCAGGTGGTGCAGGGTGGTAATGCGTATGCCTTTTTGCAGAGCCTTTGTCAACTCGGCGGTCTTTCTGTATTTCTTCTCAGGGTCGAATGCCTTGATGCCGTAATAATCGTCGAAGAGTTTCATTTTCGCGGAAGCAGAAGTCATTTTGCCTTCTACGACCGCACCGGCGTGACCGAGTGAGAGATCCGTATCCTGGAGAATCTGGCCGGTGATATATGTGATGATCGGCTTGGGGTAATTTGTTTGGGTGAGCATATCGACCGCTTCTTTTTCGTATATGCCTCCGGGCTCGATGTAGGCTGCGATAAGCTTTATTTGTTCGTCGTGCCGCGCGAGCTCGAGCAGGTTTCTCAGTGACATCAGTATCAGGACATCTTTACCTGTGGAGATCCCGTAGGAGGTCCCGAGTCCGGCGCTTAAAAGATAAGAAGCCATCGTATTTACCATATTACCGCTGTTGGAAATAATAGAGACAGAACCGGGCAAAAAGGTTTCAGCCAGGTCGCTTCCTCCTACTGCGCCGACGCGTACTGCATCGTGTGTATTAATCATGCCAAGAGAATTGCATCCGAGAACGTCGATATTTGCTTCTTTGCAGATTTTGTTTATCTTTGCAGTAACTTCGATAGAAACGTGCTCGGTTATGATAAAAAGTGTCTCGACTGTATCCCTGCAATGCTCGATGATTTCCTTGACTTCGCCGTAGACGGCGGCAGGGGGGGAATAAACAATAACCTTGTTCGGATGTTTCTCTTTCGGAAGCGACTCGACGAGTTCTGCGACATGAGAAAAAACGGGGATAGGATTCATGCCTGGTACGTCGAGATTCTGTCCTCCTTTTCCCAGCGCCCAGCCGCCTACTATATTGCTGCAGTACTTCTGCGACGCAATGCTTACCACGCTGGCTTCTCTTCCTGTGATGTTCGAAACAGCAACTCTGTCTCCGGCCTTCAGAAGGTCGCTGAGTGTTTTTGCCCTCATGATGATTTTTCCTTTTCAATATATTCGAGTGTAAATTTTGCTGCATATTCAGCCACCTGCGTCACAGGTGTATCGGGTCCGAAAATGACATAGGGCAGCCCGAGAGCTTCGAGAGTGTCACGCATTGTGAGCAGACCCTTAACCAGTTGCGGGCCGCCGCGGCCAATGATGACGGGAATGTTAATCGGCCCATGTGTTTCCACATAATCCCCAAGAGCGTCGGCAATCGCTTTGAACGTAACATCGATTAATGTGTTGTTTGCTTTGCCGCCTAAAATCAGGAGCAGCTTTGTTTTGTCAAGGTTGTGCTCAAAACATATTTTGGCTGTGCCGTACATTCTTTCGTACGGGGGATTTCCGCCGAAGTCTGAGAGAAAGAGCGGCTTGACGCCATTCTGGATTAGAGTCTCGATAATGATAGTCGAGGCGCCGCCGCCGAAGAGAATAGGCAGGATGTATTTTCCGCCAAGGTCTGCTACGTGCGCCTGGCCCTGATAGCTAGATGCATTCCATGCCGCCATCTCCTCCTCGAAGGGCGTGACATTGGTCGGATATTCGGGAAGCTGGAAGCCGATATTTTTGAACTTGAAATTCGCTTCGTCGAAGATGGCTTTGAAATCGCATGCAAACGGACGTCCGTCGGAGCCGATACGCCAGGGATTGATTTCGCACATTCGCATGCCTGTAGAGACAAACATGTCCCACACGTCGACGAGGTGCCTGGATAATTGATTAACGATTTTCTTCGATCAATTGAGCTGTTCCAGCATTTCTCCCGCCTGGTATGCGCCCAGGCCGGTATAAATGTCGACAGGTGCGGTGACTTTCTGATTGTCCTGGACTTCCTCGACGTCCATTCCTCCTGCGAGCGTGATAGTAATCGCTGGTCCCAGCGATTTCGAATCGTATGTGAAAGCGGTATATATCTCGTTCTCGGACGGGATGTACTGGACAAGATAGGCGGTTCGCGGCAGGCAGCCATTAATCTCTTTGCTTTGAACCTGTTTCAATTCTCTTTGCGCTTCCACGTAATCGGTCACTATGCGCACGGCGCCTGCTTTACCCCGCTTGCCGGCTAAAATGTCCGGCTTAACGAGTGCTTTTGAGTTCCATCGCGCGAGCGCATCGCGGATCTTTGCTCCGGAAGCTTCCTGTGTCAGGTGCTCGGGAACGGGAATACTGAAACGGGGTGCCAGGTGATTCAGAAACGTCAACTCGGTTACTTGTGCAGCCATTTGAATTTGAATCTCCGAAAGTTTTTGTTTCTTATTGAATTTACATAATTTCGTTTCATCTGACAAGTCAATTTTAAAAATAATTGAATAGAAATCTTCAATTTTTAAGTTCCGCGCGGATTCTCTGTTTATCATGCTTCATAATTATATCTTCCGGATCAGTAAAGCCAGACTGCCTGATGCGAGGACAAAACACTGTAAACAACTGCTGCTTTCTGTTTCAACCTATATTTACCTGCCAAAAGAAAGAGGGCGGCATCTTCATGCGATGCCGCCCTGCACTTTTACTACTATCGAAGTGTTTTCTTACTGTTTATACATTTTCAAAACGCTGATTGAATACGCGGGAAAGGTCTGCGTGAAATCCTTGCTGAGTCCGTTGAGATCGGTTGTAACCGGTAAGATATTTCCGGGATTATCAATAGTATTGACTTCATCCAAACCTGAACCTTTCATTTGAATCAGAGTGCCTGTCGCACTAATATCGTCGACGCCGCTAACGCGGATATTAACAGGATAAGGAGTTTCCGAAACATTTACAATCTTGGCATAAATCGTTCCATTCTGGGTGTCATAAGTCACATTGTAGAAAAGTGACTGTACCTGCTGTGTTTGCGGCTCCGCTTCCTGCTGCGCGTTTGTATTTCCCCGTCGTGAGCCGCGTCCTCTCCTTGGAACTTCCATGGCTCGCGTTGGCATATTTTCCACAGTTGCGGCTACAACCTTGTTGCCAATGTTCGAGTAGAACATCTGCTGTCCCCAATACGAAGTTGAACCGAACGCTGAAAGTGTATCGAATCCGATAAGGTCTGTTGCCCACTGCTGTCCTCCCGGATTAACATTGACAAACAAGGGCGCGTAAGCCGCGAGAATGACAACATCAGAGTTTCTTTCCATGCCGGTCATCCACGCCGCGTCACTGAGAGCGGCTCCAAGATTCGATGTCGGGTCACCTTCCCGAGTTGCCCATTCGCCAACGAATACCTTGCCGCCGTTGCGATCGAAGTTGTTATAGTGAGTAGTGTCTGTCTGCATTTGAAACGAATTACGATAGAAGTGATCGTCATATACGTCTGGGTTGCGAACCAGTTCTCTATCAGTGTAGCCTATAGCTCCAATAACCTCAAGCTGAGGGTATTTCGCTTTTATTGCATCATAGAATTGTGCGAAGCGCTCATAATATCGACTTTGGTCAGGCCTGAATTCCTCGTTGCCTATTTCGACATAGTGAAGCTTGAACGGCTCAGGGTGTCCGTCCTGTGCTCTGCGTGCACCCCATGTTGTGCTTGTATCACCAATTGCATATTCGATTTCGTCCAGCGCGTCCTGCACATAAGGCTCCAGTTCCTCACCAGGCTGGGCAAATTCACCTCTCAGCGAATAGCCGGAATATATACCCATTATTGTTTCCATATTGAGATCTTCAGCCCATTCGAGGAATTCGAGGAGACCCATGCCGTCGGAGGACCAGTATCCCCAGGCGTCACACATGTGACCGGGACGCTCTGAAATATCGCCTATGGTCTTCTTCCAGTCAAAACGTGTTGCCATGGTCTGGCCTTCGAGATAGTTTCCACCAGGGAACCTGAGGAATTTAGGTTTCATATCAGCCATGAGTTTCATTATGTCAATCCTGTTTCCGTTTGGACGATTATTGTATGTCGGCGGAAAGAGTGAGACGAGACCGAACCAGACTGTTCCAGTATCATGAGCCCAGATTTGGAAAGTCGCATCCGCAGTTTCTTCGACGTTACCAGTTGTCAGAATAGCCTGGTACGTATGATAGCCATCGGGAGTAATTCGAGGTATCTGCGCCTGAGCATATACCTTAGTGCCGTCATTGCTTACGATAGCAAGTGTGAGCGGCCCGATAAAACCATTGCCTGATTTTGCATCAATCCTTGCTCTGTATTGTGTGTTCGGCCAAACGGGAATTCCCCAGAATCCTGTATTGGCAAGACCCACATGCTGGTTCGTGCCTACACTTTGTATGTCCAGTTTCAAGCTGTTGGTTGCGGCTTCGTTCATTAGCTGCGTCGTATCCAGTTCCATCGAACCAACTCCGCCATTAGTCTGAACCAGTTGCCAGAAAACCGGCAGGCCGACGGACTGTTCCTGCTCTTCTTCGGCCGGCTGGCCTCTGCGGCCTCTTCCTCTTCTTCGAGAAGGCGGCTCTTTGAACATACGGTTGCGAATGAGTTCACCGTATAGCCCGCCTTCATAACAGAAATTAATTTCCTCAGTCATCAATCCATAAAGCATTGGGCTCACATCAGCTTTTACGTCGTCAACTCTGATCTGCATAGAGATTGCGGAATTTGATGCACGCGACGCCTGTGTACTAATAGCAGGGATGAAACACACAACTACTGCAAGAGTAACACATTTGAGAATAATTTGCCTGCGCATGGTCGATCTCCTTCTAAAAGAACCAAAAAATTATTCGCGTTTCAATACAATGCAATGCATTTTATCATATCAAAACCTTTTGTCAGATTGTACCGGCACAAGGCCCATCCTGCAAGGATTGCCTGCAAGATTTTGAAAGTACATTTCAGCTTCTTAATCTGTGATTCCTATGTCATTGTAATCCGGACGGGAAAATCGAGCCTTATATCTTTAAAGAAAATCGTATGAAGTCGGCTGTCCGCAAAAGGTTGAGCTGAGAAATCATAATTACAGCACAGTTGCCGGCATTTCATTTGACCCAACTCTTGAGCGTGGGCACGACCGAAGAAGCCCAAATCTCTTTTTAAGATACTTTAGAAGCTGTTGACATATATATGCATATAAATACCAATACTTTATCTTGCCAGCTTCACAACACCCGCCGAGAAAGGAGGCATAGTGAATTTCACTGTGCTGTTTTCAATTGTTGCGCTCGCCGGCACGACTTTAATGTTGTCAGGCTCTTCAAGAGAATTCTTTACACTCTCCCCGCCGGGAGCAATCATCTGCATTGTTGCGTTCCGGGGAACCATGTCACCATCAATGTGTATCGCGGCTTCAATCGCTTCGCCGGCGGGATTGACTGCCTTAAGGAACACAGCCTGATTATCGGCGGAACGCGTAGCAACGAAATTGAGAGGACGATCGGGCCCGTCCACAGCGAGGAGATTTGGAGCGAAAGAATCGCGCCAGAGTTTCATCACTACATAATTTCCAGCCGGGAACCAGGACTTCTGGTCGAAGTTTATCAGCGCGTTGTCCCAAGATGTCGTTACGCCTTGTTTTCGCATGAAGAGAGCAGGGCAGGACATGGTTACGATGTCAGCCTGACGCTCGAATGCATTAAGAATGGCGCCCGCGTAAAGACCGACATGCCAGTCATTGCCATATCGGTTGGTGGTAAGGTTCCATTCGGACACGTAAATCTTGATGTTGGGATTTTCGGATTTCCTGATAATCTCGCTGCGCCCTTTGAGGAATTCCTCGTACTTATAAGGGTCCTCGACAAAATCAGGGGGAAACGCGATGCCATTGTAATAGTGCGGCGAAAGAATGTCGAAAAGCTTGCCGGCATCTTCGATGATTCGCGGATCCCAGTTGCGATTCGCCTCCTGG
>JARRRJ010000111.1:0-10502 GCA_037380865.1 Sedimentisphaerales bacterium | reverse complement strand
TCAGGAAAGGCATGAAAGTTCTGGATGCAGGCTGCGCAATGGGTTTTTTCAGTCTTCCTCTCTCCGAGATGGTAGGTACCAAAGGCGAGGTCATTTGTATTGATGTACAGGAGAAGATGGTTCAAAAGCTTCGCAAAAGAGCTCAAAAAGCGGGACTTCTCGACAGAATTGAAACATGAGTATGTGCGGGCGATTCGCTGGGTATCGGCGACCTGGCGGAGACGATAGATTTTGCTCTGGCTTCTGCAGTTGTCCACGAGCTTCCGGAGCCATCCGTTTTCTTTGTCGAGGTTTATGACTCATTGAAAAATGGCGGCAGGTTTCTTGTTATTGAGCCAAAGGGCCACGTATCCAGCGAAGAATTCGACGAAACTATTGCTCTGGCTGAGAATGCAGGTTTTAAGGCTGCTGAGAAACTCACGATATGGGGCAGCCATTCTCTAGTCCTGGAGAAAAGCAACAAGAACAGCCCGGGCTGAGCGTCTGATTGAGCATCCAGAGTTGTGAATTCTATCCTACCTGACGCCGCTGGAAGATTGCGACCGCCAACGCAAGGATTGCTCCTGTATAGCATAGCGCATATGACGCAGTCGCTGCAATATATCTGAGCGAGACTGTACTGTCCTCGTAAATCGCGTCGCTTATCCAGAAAATCTGCAGGTTTGGTACGAGGAATCTTCCTATCCTGGCCCACAGATGAGTCTGCGCGGCACTTGTAAACGCGTAGTCACTCACCAGTCCGAGCAGGAAAATCCCAATACAGATGGATAAAGTTACAACTATGTTGAACCTCGCTGAAAGCGCAACCGCAAGAGCGACTATTATCAAGGCAGCCAGGAGCAGCAATATCGAGCCGTAAATATCCACGGCGTTCATGCCGTTTCCCGAAGGATTGAACTTCCAGTTCCGATCAAAAAAGGCTAAGAATACTATAGCAATTGTAGCGAAGCCGGCTATCAGGACCATGGCGGTCGAAGTAAATTTCCAGTCATAAGCATAGTTAAAGAAAGCACTTAGTAAAAATGAAGCGAGAAGAATAACACCTCCCGATGTGATAACTGTCCAGTCATGTGTGTCATTTACAGTCTCCTGCACGCCGTGCCTGATTGCCATTAGAAGAGCAATAGTACAGATGTAATGTGCCAGAGCACCCGCGGCGGCTACTCCCAGAAACTTGGCAATGATAAATATCGGACGTTGTATCGGCTTGCTCAAGACAGTCGAAATCGTTTTGCTTTCAATCTCCTCTGCCACGGCGCCGGATGCGGAAAATACAGCTATGAACAAGCCGACAAGAAATAGCGTAGATAAGCCTATCTCGCGCAATAGTTTATTGTCGTCGTCCATTGTGTACATTGCAATCGAAGGGCTGAAAATAAACATAAGCAGGGCGGCCAAGATTATTATGGAATACACAGGCTGCCTTAGTATTTCGATGAATGTATTTTTGGATATCGTAAGTAACTTATTCATTTTCAGGTTTTATTTTTTGGTCCTATAACTGGATTGGAGACAGGTGTTATTTTGTCATGATACCGGAGTCTAATTTTTTTCACATTTATACCTATGCTAAAATAACTTTTGTTGCTATATTACGCAACTTATTATCGAACATTTTAGTAGTAGATTAAATATATACTATAAATCAATACTGAGATTAAGTTTTTTTGTTCAAAGCATTAAACTTAGGATAACAAATGATAGTATCATCCAAACGCCCGAAAAATGTGGCTATATTTTCTTTTGTTGTGAGTGTGCTTTTCTTCAGCACGTCCTTGCTTATCGGTCAATGGAGGAATTTTTTCGCAATTTCTGCCGCAGGCTGGTTTTTCCTTTATACCGCATTAATATGGTTTGTACTAAGTATTCAGTTTTACCAGCGTGCGTTGGCAGAGCAGGAAAAGCTCGATTTGGGCCAGTTGGCAGGCAATGAGCAGGGCTCTTCCATTTTTCAGGCGAAAAGCGAGCGTGAGAACTTGTTCTCAGTGGCGCAGGGACGCCTGAAGATACTCGAAAAATGGTTCATTCCGATATTCGGAGGCATAATTGCGGCTTACCAGGTAATTGGCGGCCTGTTTATTTTGAATGCCGCATTATCGCCAGCCGAAGGCAATCCCACCGATCCGTTATTCTGCTCTATTGTCATGGCTTCAATAGCATTTATCAGCTTCCTGCTGTCCCGATATGCTACAGGTATGTCGTCACAGAAGGAATGGAAGCCTCTCCGGGCGGGCGGAAGCTCGATGCTTGGCGCATCTTTATTAAGCTTTGCTCTGGCGATAGTTCTCGCACTTGTCCATCTTTTCCCGTCACTGAATTATGTTCTCGAAATAATCGCTAAGATTATTCCTGTATTAATGATAGTTCTTGGCCTGGAAATCGCTCTGAACCTGGTGATGGACATTTATCGTCCCAGGCTCAGGGGACAGTATAGCAGAAGTGCATTCGACAGCAGGCTTCTTGGAATTATAAATGAGCCGGGAGGAATCTTGAAAAGTGCCGCTGATGCGCTCGATTACCAATTTGGTTTCAAGGTTTCACAGACATGGTTCTACAAGCTCCTCGAACAGGCTATTGTTCCGTTGATTTTGTTCGGCGCGCTGACTCTTTATGCACTGAGTGCCATCGTAGTTGTAGGTCCCGACGAACAGGCGGTAATAGAGCGTTTTGGAAATCCTCTAAACGATGCAAACGAACCAAGAATTATTGGTTCGGGACTTAAGTTGAAATGGCCGTGGCCTATCGATAAAGCCCAAATCTATCCGGTAAGTAAAATTTCGGAAATTAGTATAGGATACGTCGAGGATGAAGCGGAAAGGGCTGAAAAAAGACCTAAACTATGGGGTGTTAAACACTATAAGGAGGAATACCAGTTGCTTGTAGCAAGCGAGCAGCAGGAGGAGGATACAACGGAGACTACTGTACCCGTCAGTGTCGTAATCGCCGCTGTTCCTGTCCAATACAGGGTCAATAATATTTATTCCTTCCTTTACAATCATGACAATCCCGAAGAATTGCTCAAATCGATCTGTTATCGTGAGCTGACAAAATATGCAGTAAGTGCAAAGCTGGAAATGAGTGACGAATCCGAATCTCAGCTTAGCCTTCTTGGAAGAGGCAGAATTGAGGCATCGAAAATCCTGACTGAAAGGATTCAAAAAGACGCCGACGAAAAGGGACTGGGTGTCGAAATTGTGTTTCTCGGCCTGCAGGGTGTACATCCTCCTGTCGAAGTTGCTGCCGATTATGAAAATGTCACTGGTGCCATCCAGGAAAAACAAAGGATGATTCTTGATGCCCAGGCGAGAAGTATTGAAACATTGAGTGCAAGCGCCGGTTCTGTGGAAGAAGCCAGGGAGTTATATGATCTCGATAAAAAGGTTAGAGTGAATGAATCTCAGAAAGATCCTAACGAAGCGGACATGAAAAAGCTTGATGATGCCTTCGAGCAGGCAAAAGGAAGCACTTATAAAACTCTTGCAGAGGCACAAACCTATGCTTTTAAGAAAGAAGTTGACGCGGAAGCAACAGGTAAAAGATTTGCAGATCAGCTTAAGGCTTACCATGCCGCTCCGGATATTTATCTCTATGAGCAATTGATGACATCGCTCGAACAGACTCTCAAAGACATACGAAAATACGTAATAATCGGCGATAAAAATGATAAACAGATTAATATAATCAATCTCGAAAATAAGCTAGAAAATACTATGACAGATATTGAGGATGCTATAAGAAGAAGCAGAGAACAATGAAAAATATTGCAATCACAGTCTTTACAATCTTGATTATTGTGACATTAGGCCTGTATCTTATTTCGTTCCAGGTAAGAGAGACACAGACATGTCTGGTAATGACATTTCAAAATCCGAGCCGCGTAATTACTACTCCCGGCTGGTACTTCAAGTGGCCTTTTCCTATTCAGCAGGTAGTCAAATACGATTCGCGCATGAAAGTCTATGCGCCAGAGGCCGAAGAGACTCCTACCGCAGGCGGGGAGCCTATTATTGTCAATACTTATGTCGTCTACAAAATTTCCGATCCTAATAGCTGGT
Organism: Sedimentisphaerales bacterium; assembly: GCA_037380865.1. GTDB lineage: Bacteria > Planctomycetota > Phycisphaerae > Sedimentisphaerales > Anaerobacaceae > JAFGPS01. The sequence continues at coordinate 6,447 of JARRRJ010000111.1, read as the reverse complement.
ATAAAGCTACGAAGAAGACCAGGGACCCGGAGCAGGAATTGCTCAGGAGCCGGATTCGCAATACACAGAACAATGTGATAGGGCAACATAGATTTTCAGAATTCGTTAATAGTAACCCGGAGAATATAAAGTTCGATGCTATCGAAGGCGAAATGCTCAAGGACCTTAAGAAAGCCGTATCCGACGCTCGATACGGTATCGAAATAGAAGCTCTCGGTATCAGGCAGCTCAAAGTCAGTGAAGACGTAAGCACGGAAGTTTTCAGACGAATGAGGTCGGAAAGAGCTTACCAGGCCAAGAAGATAACGTCCGAAGGTGATGCAAGAGTTGTCGCAATAGATGAGGAAGCAACAAGGATAAGCGAGGAACTGAAAGCCGCGGCGCAGGCAAGGGCAAAGGAAATAATGGGCGAGGGAGACGCGGCAGCCGCTGAATACTATCGACTCCTTGATGCAGACCCTGCGCTTGCAAAGCTTCCTGCGTGCACTCGACGCTATACCGCGAATGCAGGAATCCAGGACAACTTTAGTTGTTCCGCCTGATTAGGACCCGTTCTCTCTTCTGGTAAGGGTACCCGACCTTAAGCCCAGTGACCCGAACGAAGCTAATGAACCTGTAATAGTTAATCAGGAATAATCGATTATCATGACAAAGAAAGAAGACAATATAGAATTGAACCAAGTAAATGGTGAAGGCGCGAGGTCTAACGAGACAGATGCAGCAGGCAAGAGCCTCTCTGAAGCACTGGAAATCAGTTTCGCAATTCTTAAAGTTATAATGCTGATCCTGATCGTAGCCTTTTTTGTTTCAGGTTTTAAAACAGTTGCTCCCGGAGAGGAAGCACTTGTGCTCAGATTCGGCAGAATACGCGGAACAGGAGAAAAGCGTATTCTCAAGAACGGGGCGCACTGGATATTGCCTTACCCCATTGATGAAATCGTCAAGATACCAATTGCTCCAAGGAACCTGGATATAGATAGCTTCTGGTATTACCTGACCGACCGGGAGATACTCGCGGGCAAGCCTGACGAAATAGATCCCAATAAGGCACTGAACCCGATAAGTGATGGATATTGCCTGACACGAAGCGAAGCCCAGGATCAGGGAAATGTCGATAGCGAGGGTAATGATTACAACATAGTTCATACCAAGTGGCAGCTTACGTACAATATTGAAAATCCCGAGCTGTTTTTTACTAATGTCCAGATCCCGAACCTCAAACCAAGTGACATTTACGATGATGTCATTCAAAGAGGCATCGAGCCGCTCTTGCAAGGAATGTTCGAAGATGTCGTAGTAACAAAGATGGTTAACTATACCATCGACGAGGCAATCACGAGCAGGGACAGAATTCCCGCAGATGTAAAAAAATCGCTTCAGGACAAACTCGATTCGATAGATAGCGGCATAAGAGTTATTTCTGTACAGCTTACTAAAAGCGAGGTTCCCAGGCAGGTCAAGAAAGCTTTCGAAGCTACTACCAAAGCAAGCCAGAATAGAAGCGAAGCCAGAAAACAGGCTGAAACCAATGCTACCAGGCTGCTCAACGAGACCGCTGGACCTATCGCAAGACAGCTTTATGAAGCCTTGCATGATGACACAATTAGCGAAGAAGCGAAAGAGCTTCTCTGGTCCAAGGCTTCGGGTAATATACGAGGAGAGCTTGAGCAGGCTCAAACTTATGCGACAACGATAGCGTCAAATGCAGAAGCCAGTGCCAAGTATCTCCAGAGCCTGCTTCCAGAGTACAGGAAGCGTCCTGATGTCGTAATAAACAGGCTTTATTATGATATGCTGGAGAAGATTTACGCAAATGCAGAAGAAAAATTTACAATTCAGTCCTCGAAGGGAGCCGGGCTCTCGGAAACCTGGGTCGAGTTTAACAGAGACACTTCTCTGAAACCGAAAGAAAAAGAAGAGCAGGAGCAACAACAGTAATAATAGATAACCTGAAATTGCCCGTCTTAATAGCAGGGCAAGAGACAAAATTATGGCACATGAACATTTACATCTTAAAGAAGATTTAGCTCTTGAACACACTCACGGCAAGCAGATTCGGGTCAGCATAGCTTTGCTTGGAACTCTGGCAGGCGGAGTCCTGTTGTTGAACTATTACCTGGCCGGCTCGAAATACCTTTATGGTGAGGATAGTTTTCAGGCTGAGCTTATGGCTATGCTCGGCGCGATACTTCTTGGCGGTCCTATTGTTTTGCACGCTCTGAAAAGCCTTATTCACAGGCACGCGCACATGGACGAGCTTGTCGCTCTGGCAATTCTGGCCGCTTTCGTATCTGGCGAATATGTTACCGCGGGAGTAGTTGCGTTCTTTATGCTTTTGAGTGAGCTTATAGAAACGCGCACCGCTCTCGGAGCACGCGCTTCGATAGAGTCTCTTATAAAACTTACTCCCACGAAAGCGAATCTAATCGGAAGCGATGGTGTCGAGCAGGAAGTCAAAGTGAGCAGTCTCAAGGCAGGGGATATCGTTCGCGTTCGTCCGGGTGATAACAGTCCCGCGGACGGCGAAGTAGCTGACGGCTTAAGCTCAGTCAACGAAGCAACTATCACAGGTGAATCTCTGCCTGTCGACAAAGTTCCCGGAATGCAGGTTTTTGCGGGAACAAGCAACTTGACAGGTGTGCTGAATGTCACAGTCACCAAAGCAGGTATGGATACGACCCTGGGCAAAGTACAGTCGCTGATTATGCAGGCTGAGCAGACGAAGATTCCGATTATGAGGATTATCGACCGCTATGTGAAGTGGTACACTCCGACAATTTTGATGATTGCCTTTATTGTGTTGTTCTTTACCCGCGATATTAACAGGTGGATTACGATTCTTGTCGTATCGTGTCCGTGTGCGTTGATTCTGGCGACGCCGACCGCGATGGTAGCGGCGATTTCCGCGTCGGCGCGTCTTGGAATCCTGATAAAAAATGTAGCCGACCTCGAGATTGCAGGCAGAATTACAGCTTTGGTTTTCGATAAAACCGGTACAGTAACGACAGGCAGATTATATGTGACGAAGCTTACGCCTGCCGAAGGTGTTGAGCCGGGTGAGTTATTGGCGAGTGCCGCGTCTGCGGAACAGATGAGTAAGCACCCTGCCGCGAGGGCGTTGCTGGAAATAGCAAAGGAAGCAAAACTGACTCTCCATTCGCCTGAGAATTTTCGCGAAACACCCGGTAAAGGTGTTACTGCCAATGTCGACGCCGCAAAAATTATGGTGGGCAGGGACACGTTCCTGAAAGAAAACAATATAGATGTCAGTAACATTTCCGACCCGGCGCTGCACGAAGAGCAGGGATTCAGCACGCTTTATGTAGCAAAAGATTCCAAATGCATCGGCTGGATTGGTATGCAGGACAAGACCAGGCCCGAAGCCGCACGTGCGGTAAAGGATTTGCTGGACGCCGGCGTGCGAAGAGTCACAATGCTCACCGGCGACCGCAATGAAGTTGCGCGGCGCGTAGCAGGTGAGCTGGCCTGTACGGATTTCAAGGCGCATTGTCTGCCGCAGGATAAATTGGCGATTGTGGAAAAACTGAAAAGAGATGGCCATACAGTTGTTGTTGTCGGTGATGGTATCAACGACGCTCCTGCTCTCGCGGCAGGTGACCTGGGAATTGCGATGGGAGCGGCAGGGAGTGACGTTGCTATAAACTCTGCGTCGATTGCGTTGATGAACGACGATTTGAAGCGATTGCCTTTCCTCGTGAAATTATCGAAGAAGACCAGCAAGGTCATTTATCAGAATCTTGGTTTCGGAATATTATTTATAATTCTCGGTATAGCGGCGGGAGCGGCCGCATGGCTGCCTGCAAGATACGCCGCTGTCCTGCACTTTGTCGGCTCACTGATCGTCGTATTTAACAGCGCTCGACTCGTTCGCTTCGGGGAAGAGCTTGACCACGAACATTAATTGGAACATTGCAGCGCGGGCTGGAAGCCCGCGACACGAAACGAGTTAATATAATATGGTTTATGCTGTAGAAACTTTTTCGTTAACAAAGATTTTTTCCGACTGGTGGGGCAGAGCAAAAGTCTATGCAGTCGATGATCTGAATTTACAGATTCGTACCAATGAAGTATTCGGCCTGCTTGGTCCCAACGGCTCCGGAAAAACCACCACAATAAAAATGCTTCTGGGGTTGCTCCATCCGACCAAAGGTAAAGCTCTCATGCTTGGCGGAGAAGGCTCGGACCCGAACATAAATTCGAGAATCGGATTTCTGCCTGAAGAGTCTTATCTCTATCGCTATCTTAATGCCAGGGAGACGCTCGATTTCTACGGCAGGTTGTTCGGTCTGCCTTCCAAGGTGCGCAAAATGCGAATCGAAGCGCTACTCGATATGGTCGGTCTCAAAGCGGTCGCGAACAGGTCTGTGGGAACTTACTCGAAAGGTATGGCTCGACGTATCGGGCTGGCACAGGCACTGATTAATGATCCGGAATTGTTAATATTGGACGAACCTACGACGGGACTTGACCCAATTGGCACAAGGCAAATAAAAGACTTAATCATCAAGCTCGCCCATCGCGGCAAAACAATTCTGCTTTGCTCTCACTTACTGGCAGATGTAGAAGATGTATGCGACAGAATAGCAATTCTCTACGGTGGAAAAATCCAAACACAAGGTCAGGTCAGAGAGCTTCTGCAGCAAACGAATAAAAAACAGATTACGACAGACTTCATAAGTGAATCGACAGTTGAAAAAATAAAACAGCTCGTTCACGAAGAAAACGCGGAATGCGAAATAACTTCCCCGATGGACAGGCTCGAGTCGTTTTTCATAAGGACAGTGGAGGCTGCGCAGAAGCAGGCTCATGCTACCAGCGGCGCAGTCAGTACGACCAAAATCAGCGATTTCCTTGAAAAGGAAACACGAGTGGAGACCATCCTTGATAAGCTTGTCACTTCTTCGGTTTCGCAGGAGCCTCCGGAAAAAGACGTCGAAACAGAAAAAGTTCAGGCGTCTAAGCAGGCTGGTCCCGAGCCTGACAGGCAATTGCTTTCCGAGCTTGCCGGCTCTGATGTTACATCACAGACTACAAAGGCTTCGGAGGAAGAAGAAGCTCAAGCTGAAAAAGTCGAAGTTCAGGAATCTGAGAGTGTCGAAGAGATCAATAAGGAAATTCTGGATAGTCTTGTAAGCCGCTCGGAATCCGAAAACGCGAATAATAAGCAAGAGGAGAATGAGAAGTCGAAATCGGGAGGCGAAACCGATGAATAGTATCTGGGCTGTTGCTAAGAATACTATCAAGCAGGCGATTAGGATGAAAATAGCAGTGGTTTTTATCCTCCTGCTTCTTGTCCTTCTGCCTGTTTTGGGTGTTTCCGCAACAGGTGACGAGACGCTCAAAGGTCGTCTGCAAACCTTTATCAGTTACGGCCTTTCTCTGACAAGCCTTTTACTGTGTCTGCTTACAATCGCAATTTCAATTTACACTGTAACAAATGATATCAAAGAAAAGCAGATATTTACGGTCGTCACAAAGCCTGTTCGGCGCTTCCAGTTCCTTACAGGCAAGCTTCTCGGCGTTATACTTCTGGATATATTTCTTCTCAGTATCTTTGCGGGAATAATTTACTCAATCGCGATTTACATGCCGAAGTTTTACAAAGCAACAAACAGCGAGAAGGCACAGGTCAACAACGAATTTTTCACTGCGAGAGCTTCGTTAGCGATTCCTGAAAACGATTTTACGAAGCAGGCTGAACAACAATATGAGAAACTGAAAGAGCAGGATGCTGTGCCGGATAATATGACGCGCTCAGCGGCTATAAAGGAAATCGCGAACAGGATGCAGCTTGCCAGCCGGGCTGCAGATGTAGGTTACGGCATAAAATGGGAGTTCGACAATGTTAAACCTCTCGCCGGAAGCATATTCATCAGGTTCAAGTACCAGGTTTTGCAGGATACACCTGACGCAATGGTGTACGGCAGATGGATAATTGGCGAGCCCCAGGCAGTTGACACAGGCGGGCCAGGTGTTTTTGTTCAGGATTATAAACATTCTGTTGATACTTTCCATGAGATTAAAATTCCGGCAGAGTTTATACCGCCAAGCGGCAGGTTAGCTGTTGCTTTTGTTAATAATCCCTTGAATAACACTATTGTATTATTCCCCCAGGACGGTATGGAAGTTCTGTTCAAAGCCGACAGCTTTACGATGAACTTTGTAAGGTCAGTTATGTTAATTTTATCGCGGCTTATATTTCTGGCGTCTCTGGGAGTATTAACTGCGACGTTTCTGTCATTTTCTGTAGCTATTTTGCTCTGCCTGGTGATGTTTGTCACGGCCAGCGCCAGCGTTTTCGTTTTGGATTCGTTTGACTCGCTCAGTGTCAATGTCGGCCTGTTTTATACCTATACTCTCAAGTGGATGGTTCACTTTCTGCCGCAGTTCGACAAATTTAATCCGACAAAATTCCTGATTCCGGCG
>JARRRJ010000110.1:0-9219 GCA_037380865.1 Sedimentisphaerales bacterium | reverse complement strand
TGATAAAACGAAAAATTTACAGTCAGTAAATGATATGTATAAAAAGAAGCTATGTCAATCAATTGACGCCACGGGATAGGGCGTTAATTAGTTTGCAAGGTTCTGAGCCAGGATTGTGTCATCTCCATCAGATCGAGATAATCGATTATGCTGTCTGGACTGTATCGCGGTGCAATATTGGCTGTGGGATTCCAGTTCTTCGAAGCCGGTGTAGCAAGCCACGCTTTAGCAAGTACTGCAAAATCCAGAAAATTCACGATCCCGTCTCCGCCTTCGGGAGCAATGTCACCAATCAGGCGCGGAGGGATTTTCTGATAAGTTAGGAATGGAGGGTCCTGTCCTATTAATCCGCCGCCATGAAGAACAAGATTGTATTCTGTAAACAGATTCATTCCGATTATGCCGTTGAGATAGCCTCCTTCAGGTGAATCCACATCGAGCATAACAACGGGAACGTTCGTGAAGCTCAGCCATTCACCGAGAGCGGCTATTTGAAGTGAATCTACGTAAAAGCCTGGATTATAGGTTATCTCACCTGTAACGTCCTGAATTTCCACCTCGAAGTCTTCATTGGCGGGATCTAATCCAAGTCTCGCCGCAATTTCCGAGCTGATAACAGTAACCTGGGCGCCTGTATCCAGCATAAAGCGATTTTTGTCGAGCGAGCTGTGACTTCCTTCAATCAGGTCCACACTGCTCACAAAAAACAAGCTCTGAATTAATCCGCCGATGACTGAGGGACTTCCCGGTCTGAAGATGAAGCTGTAAATTGCATCCAGATCGGGAAAATATTCTACGTCAGACGCTCCGGCAGGTATAAGATTCAAAGGTATCTTATTGGTATATTCGGGTATATCCGAATCGTACTGATTGTAGAAACGTATGTCAGGCGCAGTGTAATTATTACCATCATAAGTCACTGAAATCGGATTATCGTTGAAGATACCGGTCACGAAGTACACACTGACAGGCGAACCCACAACAGTCGGCAGGTCGGGCATGTTAGGCTCGGGAACTTCCCCGACAACTACGGAAATGTTGCTTTCCCCCACCATATTCGCGTCATTCAGAAGCATGGTGTTCGGGTCAATTGACGAGAGGCCTCCCATGAAAACCGCCAAGGGCATGCTCACACGCCCAAATGTTGAGCTTGTTGCTCCTGCAAGCTCGATAGTATTTGGAGTCAGCAAATCAGAAGAAAAAATACCGACCTTTTCAGCTCCGGCATTGCTTATTATGCACGTCGATGCGCCTGTATCAAATAGTCCTATAATAAAGTTCTTTTCAGGATTATTCGTCAAGTAGTTTCCAACAACGGAATTACGTGGTTGGCCTACCCAGTCAAGATCGTCGCTATGACTGTTGGTTACGTTAACTGCGATTCTCGGGACAAACCCGGAAATTGGCGGTGAATCAATTACGTTCCCAAGTATCTGCGAATCTCCTGATTCCATCGAAAAAAGCTGGAAATCAGATGATGTCTTGGTTTCCGGATTTTCCCCTTCGGGATAACGAATACCTTTAATCACTCCGCCGGGACCCGCAAGCCAGCGGACCTTTTCACTTTTCCAGTCGGATTTATCTGCCCGAGCCGCAGAAACAAGGCAAAACGTTATTAACAGTATTGAAATGAGCCGTTTATGACTTTTATACAACATTTTCATCATTTAACCTTCCAAACCTATTATCAAAATATATTATAACATATTTGATGGTGATTCCTATTTAAAAATGAGTTTAGACACTCCAGTCCCTTGTTTTCTCATTTCAGTTCAAGCCCAATGGCATCTGAAACGGTGCCTTGACTTGGAGCTATTTGTGATGTAATAATAGTAAAGTTCCGTCCCCGTAGCTCAATGGATAGAGCGCTGGCCTCCGGAGCCAGAGGCTGTGAGTTCGAGTCTCACCGGGGATAGTTATAACCCTGTAAGTTTCAACAACTTGCCTTCTAATGCTTTCTAATAGATTTATCCGGTTAAAGAAGGATATTGACGATTTAAAGTGTACATAGTAAGATTATCTACATCGTATGGGCTTTTGTTAGCTGCTCAAGTGGCAAATCCCGGTAAGAATCTTACTAAAAACAATAGAGGGCTTAGAAAGATGAAAAAGACGATCTTGGTAATGACACTTGTCACTTTGTGTTGTTCTCTCGCGGCGCTATCCAGCGAGGGCAGTATCACAGATGTCAATGATCCTCGGGGAAAGATGAAACCCTGGGACAAAGGAGCATGGGAAACCGGCAAATATCGTAATGTCTTCCTTGAGGCGGGATATAAGCAGGAAGAAATTGATGCAAAGCTGACCAAGGCTTATTACGATCTCTTCGAAGGACCGAACAGGGTATATTTCGAAGTTGGCGACAACAACGATATGGCCTTTGTGTCAGACCTTAAAAATCATGATGCTCGTACAGAAGGTCTTTCATATGCTTTGATGGTGACAGTGCAGTTGAACAAGAAAGAGACTTTCGATAAATTGTGGCGCTGGACTGTCAAATACATGCAGCACCAGGAAGGCCCGCGTGAGGCTTATTTTGCCTGGAGCGTCGATCCCTGGACAGGCAGACAAAACTCACAGGGCTCTGCGTCAGACGGCGAATTTTATTTTGTTACTGACCTGTTGTTTGCATCAAATCGATGGGGTAATGACACCGGCATAAACTATTACGCTGAAGCAAGAAGAATTCTGGATGCTATGTGGAGCAAGAACGGGACCGGCGGAATAACACATGTAATTAACCTGGAAAATAAAATGATTACCTTTGTGCCGGATAGAAGCGGATACGGCTGGACAGATCCTTCATACCATATACCTGCATTCTATGAGGTCTGGGCGGAATACGCCAAAGATGGGCATGAAGACTTTTATCGCGAGTGCGCTAAAGTCTCACGAGAGTTCCTGCACAAAGCATGTCACCCGGTGACCGGCCTGACTCCGGACAACACGGAGTTCAGCGGAGAGCCGCGTGGAAGAGGCCGTTTCGGCAGTGCATTTGGCTTCGACTCGTGGAGAGTGCCGATGAACATAGCTTTAGACTACTCGTGGGCCTGCAAAGACAAGGAATGGCAGCAGGATTATTGCAGGCGTCTTCAAAACTTTCTCTTTGCCAGGGGAATCGACAAATTTGAGGATCAATTCAATCCCGATGGAACAGCTCGTCAATTCATTATGGGAGCCGGCGGATACCGCACATTACGTCACTCTCTGGGTTGGGTTGCTACTACAGGTGCGGCTTCTCTTATGGGCACACAGGCCAAAAGCTGGAAATTTGTCGATGCAGTGTGGAACGCCAAACTCGAACCTTACGAAGACGGATATTTTGACCCGTATTACGACGGTTTTCTGTACCTTTTCAGTTTGATGCATTTGAGTGGAAACTACAGGATTATTGAACGTGCCGCGAGTCAATGATATTTGTACGTGTTTCCACTATAAACAGGGCAACGGTCATGTGCCAGCTGAAAGATGCCGGCCTTGCCGCTTCGAGACTAAGACGTACTAAAGAAGTACGCCAAACAAGTTGAGTTCTTTGTTTTTAAAGGCAATTAATGAAAGGAAATAAGATGAATAAGGGAATGTTTCTTTTTTTAATCCTGCCGCTGACATTGAGCTGTAACATGATTACATTCAAGACTGAATCGTCCTCGGTAAAGAGTGCTATTGATTTAAAGGCGCAGCCTTTCAGCCTGAAACAAGTTAGATTACTCGATGGACCGTTTAAGAATGCAATGGAGCGTGACAGGAAATATCTGCATGAACTAAGCTCGGACAGGCTGCTGCACACATTTCGAATAAATGCCGGTTTGCCATCATCTGCTCAGCCGCTTGGTGGATGGGAAAGCCCCAATGGCGAATTGCGAGGTCATAGTATGGGACATTATCTTTCCGCCTGCGCTCTGATGTACGCCAGTACTGGTGACGAAGAGCTCAAAGCAAAGGCTGACGCTATTGTCGCAGAGTTGGCCAAGTGCCAGGCGGCTCTGGGTACCAGCGGCTATCTCAGCGCCTATCCCGAGACATTCTTCGATCGCGTCGAGGCACTCAGACAAGTGTGGGCTCCCTATTATTCACTGCACAAGATATATGCGGGTCTGTTGGATATGTATACTTACTGCGACAACAAGCAGGCACTTGAAATCGCCGAGAAGATGGCTGCCTGGAATAAAGGCCGCCTCGATAAGATTGATGAAGACCAAATGCAGCAAATTCTCAACAGAACCGAACAGGGAGGAATGAACGAAATGTTAGCAAACCTGTACGCGATAACGGGCAACTCCGATTACCTCGATATGTCCGAGCGCTTCAATCAGAACCGCTACATCGAGCCTCTGTTGCGCGGCGAAGACCGCTTGAGAGGCGAGCATGTGAATTCCTTCATCCCGAACATGATCGGGACAGCCCGACAATATGAACTGACCGCCGATCCGAACAATCGGAAAATCGCCGAGTATTTCTGGTCACAGGTTGTCAATCATCGAAGCTACTGTACAGGTGGGACAAGCAATAGTGAGCGCTGGCAAAGCGATCCGGATCAACTTGCAAATCAGCTCAGCGACAATACGCAGGAGACCTGCTGCACTTACAACATGCTCAAGCTCACCCGGCATCTTTTCAGCTGGAGCGCAGATGTCCAATATGCCGACTACTACGAACGCGCCTTGTACAACAGTATTCTAAGCACCCAGAATCCGGAGACAGGCATGATGATGTACTTCGTGCCTCTTGCGACGGGACGCTGGAAAATATACAACACGCCCAATACTTCCTTCTGGTGCTGCACAGGAACAGGCATGGAAAATCACGCCAAATATGGCGATAGTATCTACTTCCATCACGACAGGACGCTTTACGTGAATCTATTCATTCCCTCCGAGCTTACGTGGTCACAACAAGGTGTTCGAATCAGGCAGGAAACAGATTTTCCTGAGCGCGATAGTACAACTCTCACTGTTCAGGCCAAAAAGCCGACAAGGCTCGATATCCGTGTTCGGATCCCATACTGGGCGACACAGGGTGCTGCGGTGAAAGTTAACGGAGAGCCTCTTGAAGTCACATCTGAACCAGGAAGTTATCTTGTGGTAGACAGACAATGGAAAAACGGTGATAAGCTTGAAATCACCATTCCGATGAGTCTGCATACGCACCCAATGCCTGATGACGAGTCACTTGTAGCGTTGATGTATGGCCCACTGGTTTTGGCCGGCGAGTTGGGTTCCGAAGGACTTACCTCTCAAAACGTCCACACGACCCAGAACTGGTACAGGTTCCCGGAGGCGCAAATCGCCACCGCGTCGCCACTGATTGTTAGTTCAGATAATGTCAACGATTGGATCGAACCGGTTGCCGGTAAGCCGCTGACCTTCAAAACAATCGGACAGTCCCGGGAAATTACTCTTGTTCCGTACCACAAGCTGTTCAACCAGAAATATATCATTTACTGGAAAGTTCTTAGAAAAGAAAGCTAAGCCGTCCGAAAACGAGTCAAACATCGACGGGACTGCAAATCGTATTGATTTCCTATTGCGGCACGGTTTGTTCTGCAGGGATAAAGTAGAGCAGGAATTTCAGCTTCGACATTTCTACCCCGAAAATCTGCTTTGCTTCCTCGGGCTCGGCGCTGCCGGGACTAAACTCGAATTCCTCGTCTGCTTCAAGTGATTTGGTCATTATAATTTTATGTGTATTCTCTTCGACAAGGTATGCTGTTCCCGCCTGTGGCGCGACCCACTCAACGTCCAGGCCGCCACCTACAAGGTACTTTTGTTTCGGAAGACCGTTACTTCTGAAATCACCCGTCGAGCCAATCATGGATGACCCGCATCCGGCAAGCGATATGGCTACTGAAAATATAGCAATTCCCGCAAGAGTGAGATTTTTGTCATGCCTACTGTTTCGATTCATAACTATGCCTTTCTCTTTTATAATGGTTGTAAAACCAACAAAGCTTCTTTTAATTCATCTTGTCAGCTGAAAATTTTCCTCGCCTAACACTCAACGCTTTATCTGCTGCCGCATGTACCTTGCCTTTTTCCGTCTGCACTGTCACGTAAACTGTACTCTTTCCCCTGTGATATTTGCATATGGTTTTAATTTGTGCGACATGCTCCTGTGTTATCTCCTTCGAGTCCAGTCTGAGTCTTACCTTTGCGGCCAACTTATCCCTGGCTTCATCGAGAGCTATCAATTCCTCTGCAATGACATTCGGTGTTTCCCTCCTGTAATCGGCTTTGCCTTTTACGAAAACAATTTTGTCCTCTGCGAGAATGTCACTGTATTTACTCAAAACTTCGGGGAAAAGTACAACCTCGATTTGTCCCTGCAGGTCTTCAAGCACGAAGACAGCCATTTTCGAGCCTGCATTTCTTCCTGACTTGGTTATATTGAATCTTATCTTTGTCACCATTCCTCCTATAACGACTTGCCTGTCACCATTAGGTTGTGCGAGTTCCGAAGTGTTGCAATTGGAAAAGATATTTATTGTTTCTGCGTGGTGACTCAGCGGATTGCTGGTGACATAGAAACCAAGAACTTCTTTTTCGTAAGCAAGCATTTTCGGCTCAGGCCAGGGCGCTACGTGCGGCAGTCTCTGGTGATCTGTGGAATAATCGCTTCCTGCAGTCATCTGTCCGAAGAAATTCATCTGGCCGGCCTGCTTATCAGCCTGAAGTCCTGCGCCGTTTTGCATTGCTTTTTCGAGACCGGACATCATCTGCGCGCGATTGCCCCCGAGATTGTCGAACGCGCCTGATTTTATAAGAGCTTCGTTAACCTGCTTATTTGCAGCTCTCAAATCGACATTTTCGCAGAAATGGAACAGGCTCTGGAATTTTCCCGTTCTTTCCCGGGCTGCAATAATTTGCTCGACCGCTTTTTCTCCAACTCCCTTTACCGCGGCCCTCCGCTTTCATTTATATCAGGGGGAAGAACCTGAATATTCATCTGGCCGCATTCGCCAATGTAATCGACAATTTTTTCGGTGTTATCCATTTCGTAAGTCAGCAATGCCGCCATGAATTCGACAGGCCAGTGAGTTTTCAAATAAGCAGTCTGGTATGCGACGAAAGCATAGCGAGTCGAGTGACTTTTGTTGAAACCGTAGCCTGCAAATCGCTCGATCAGTTCGAAAATCTGCTCGGCTTCCTGCTTCTTCAGGCCCTTCTCGACGCAACCTTTGATGAATCGCTGCTTCTCCTTGGCGATTACCTTCAGCTTCTTCTTGCTGATAGCTTTAATAAGCGTATAGGCCTCACGCAGGGGAATGTCACCGAGCCTGTTGCAGATTCTCATCACCTGCTCCTGGTAAGTCATAATGCCGTAAGTCTCTTCGAGTACTTCCGTCATTATCGGGTGCGGCAGACTCCACTTGGCTCCGTGTTTTCTGTCGATATAGTCGGGAATGAGAATCTTGGGGCCCGGGCGATAGAGTGCATTTGCCGCTATCAAATCTTCTATCCTGTCAGGCTTCATTTTCATAAGGAGGTCTTGCATTCCGCCGGACTCGAACTGGAAAATACCTTTTGTTTTCCCTTCAGTGAACAATTGAAAGACCTTCTGATCAGTAATATCGATTTTCTCCAAATCGATTTTTTGGCCATGAATGTCACAGACCAACTGGCACGCACGATCCAGAACACTGAGTGTCTTCAGCCCGAGAAAGTCCATCTTCAGGAGCCCGACTTTTTCGACCATAGGTCCCTCGAATTGCGTCACAATGTCATCGGAGCCAGGCGCTTTGTATAGAGGCACAAAATTCGTCAGAGGCTCATCGGCAATAACTACACCAGCCGCATGTATTGACGCATGACGTGCCAGGCCCTCCAGCTTCTTGCCTATGTCGATGAGTTTTTGGGTAGTATCGTTTTCTTCATAAGCCTTCTTCAGCTCAGGCTCCGTTTCCATCGCCTTTTCGAGGGTCATATCGAGTGCGAATGGAACAAGCTTTGCGAGCCTGTCCGCTTCACTCAGTGGTATACCGAGCACTCTGCAAACATCCCGAATGACTGCGCGCGCCTTCATCGTTCCGAATGTAATTATTTGTGCTACATGGCCATATTTTTTACGGACATACTCGATAATCTGGCCGCGGTGCGCCTGGCAGATGTCGATATCGATATCAGGCATTTCGTTTCGAGCCGGGTCCATGAAACGCTCGAAAAGCAAATCGTAGCGCAACGGATCTACGTTACATAATCCCAGGCAATATCCGACAATGGTTCCTACACCGCTGCCTCTGGCGCCGAGAGCGATATTATTATCGTGGGCATAGTTGCAAAAATCCCACACAATCAAAAAGTAGCTTGCGAAACCTTTCGACTCTATAACTTTCAACTCTCGGTCGAGCCTTTCCTTTATTTCTTCATTTATTTCGCTGTAACGCTTTTTTGCTCCCTCATAACAAAGCTCCGTAAGATAATCCTCGGGAGTTTTATCATCAGGAGGCTCGAATCGCGGCGCGTGACGCGTTTTCAGGTCTATCTTGACATTGCATCTTTGCGCGATTGCAAGCGTGTTATCGCAAGCTTCCTGAGATTCGGGAAAAAGTTCTCGCATCTGGGCAGGGCTTTTGAGAAACACGTCGGGCGGATAAATCATCCTGTCGTTATCATCCGCCCGCTTTCCTGTGCTTATCGCACAAAGACAATTATGTGCCTCGTGGTCTTCAGCTTCGAGAAAATGCACATCGTTTGTGGCAACAAGTCCGATACCCATTCTTTGCGCAAGATCTATAAGTCCCGCACAAACGTTCGGATCGTCGTTCTCGTGACGCTGCAACTCGATGAAGTATCTGTCGCTACCGAAAATTTTAAGGTAGCTTTCCGCTGCTTCACGAGCCGCTTTTTCGTCACCGAGTGAAATCGCTTTGTTGACTTCTCCTTTGATACACGCTGAAGCACAGATGAGACCTTCGTTGAATTGGGCCAGAACTTCCTTATCTATTCGCGGGCGATAGTAAAAGCCTTCTGTAAAACCAATACTTGCGAGCTTGAGAAGGTTATGATAACCCTTTTCATTTTCCGCCAGAAGAATGAGATGATAAGCCGCGTCGGAAATGCTCGTCTTTGTCCTGTCAAGTCTGCTTCCCGGTGCGACATAGGCTTCGATTCCGAGTATGGGTTTAATATTTGCCGCAAGTGCTTTGGTGTAAAACTCAACCGCTCCGAACATGTTGCCATGATCCGACGCGGCTTATCATCTCATTCTTCTGGCGGAAAATGA
>JARRRJ010000109.1:0-16097 GCA_037380865.1 Sedimentisphaerales bacterium | reverse complement strand
GGTGTCCCCAGATATAAAAATCTTCAAAACCAGCTTGTTTCACTTCGCGTGTTAATCCGCCGATGAATATAATCCGAAACTTAAGAAAATGAGCTGATTCTGACGGGAAAAAAGATTTGAATATTTGAGGAAATAACTATAATAAGACCATATTCTATGCAATATCAAAGGGCAAAGCATGAAACTATCGAAATCGAAAGAAGCTCTCTATACTTCAATCGCAACGTTCAGCTTCGGAGCTCTTGTTATCAGCTCACAACTGTTTGCACGCAGCGTTGTGAAGAGAGACCCCACAACTCAGGGTTATCATCTCATAGGCTTCGGATGTGTATGGATGATGGGTATGATATTCCTTGTAAGCTTTACTGCATTAGCCTGGTCTAATTTTTTCTATGTTCCCCCCGAAGAAAGGGACACTCATCGATTTATTAGGTTTGTGACCTTTTTAATTCTTCTTTTCTCAGGATGTATTCTTGCGATTGAAGCTTCCTTATTTGCTTTCTCAATATTATCCAGTTATATCTCGGCAAGATAGGGAAGTGTTCCCGCCATCTTTTCCAAAAAGTGGGCACAGCACACCCTGCGTTTCTAAAATCGACTAATTGCCTTGAGTATTTCAGCCTTAAAACAATCATATACAGTCATAATTTCCTTAATTAGATTCCTCATCTGTTCGGTATCAAGTTCAAAGGAATAGCTGTGAATATAAAAATGCCTGAATGCCAGATATTGTTTGAGTTTTCCGGCAGTTGATTCTGATATTATATTAATTGACTTTGCTGTGTTTATCAAGTCTCAGTGCCACGATGCGCCATCAGGCAAATTTATGTCTTTGGCGGTCACAACTGTTTTTAGGATATTTTCAATTCCGTTATAAAAATTATGAAGAAGAGTGGCAAGACCGGCTAACTCAAGCCTCGAAAGATTTGGCAGAGACTCGAAGTTCGGAATATCCACAAGAGTGCGTTCGATATTTTCAAATTCCGCTTCTACCTGTTCATGCAGTTTGGCCATAGAGTCGAATTCCATCTCTGTACACGAGCTTGTTAAACTTTGTATCCTTTGACAAGTCTATGAGATCGACAGGCTGTGATAGTTCGAAAAGAAGAGGAAAATTTCCCTAACATGATAGCGGCTGCCAATATCTAATATTTTCGACTTGTCCTGTTCTGAAATCATAATCTGATTATACAGGCAGACGCAGTATTTGTCAAACAGTAAGGTAGAGTGGGGTTTGCCCACTATCTTTTTTAATTATCGAGAGTGACGGGCTGGGAGCCCGGGGCTTCTATGCCCCGGCGCTGGAGGAGGGAGCCTTCGAGTTCGTATAGGGAGACAAGTGCTTTTAAATAGGTTACGATGGCCTGCACTTCGGCTATCTGGCTTGCGACGAGGTCGCGCTGTGCCTGGGCAACGAGCAGAGAAGTGGACCTTCCAACACTGAATTTTTCGTTTTCGACTCGGAGCTTTTCCTCCTGCAAGGCTCTCGTCGCGGCTGTTGCCGTAATCTGCTCGCGATCGCTTGTCACCTCGATATAAGCAGTTCGCACATCGACCTGTACAAGCTGGGTCAGATTGTCGAGTGCTTTAAGCATTTGAGTTTTGTTGAGAACGGCGCGGGTATGCCTGGCCTGTGCGCTCTGGTTCGATATCGGGTACTGAAACACAAGACCGAAGGCGGCGTCGTAGCTTCTTTCGCTCATATTTGAAAGGGCTTTATTGAAGGTATCAGCGTAGCCTGACTTTCCGAAAGTGATAAAAGCATCGAGCCTGGGTAACAGGCCGTTTTTGGTTTTTACAACTTCCAGCTCGCCGCGTCTGATTTGCAGGCGTGCTTCGTTCAAGTCGGGACGCATTCTCATCGCTACTTCGACGTGATTCTCAACTTCATCGAGCTTAATCGTGGAAAAGTCAGTCTCGTATTGCAGGTTCACTTCCATGTTCCAGTTTATGTTATTCGATGGATTGAGCAGGCGAAGCAGGCTCAGACGCTGCTTCGATAATTCGCTTCTTGCATTTATCAGGTTCTCTCGCCGCAATGCAACTTCCGCCTGTGCCGCCGCGAGTTCCGTCTCCGCGAGAGTTCCGATTTTGATTCGCTCCTCGATTTCATCCATCTGCTGCTGGGCCAGCTCGAGTGAGTTAGTGTAAATTTCGATTTGTTTTTTCGCGAGTGCGTAATCCCAGAAGTTCAGCTCGACTTCCTCGAGGAGCACTTCGGTAAAGCCTCGAAGCTCGTATTCGGATATGATAGTATCGATACTCGCCTGGCGTATGCTTGCCATATTCGTACGCACCCCGGAGCCCTGCAAAAGAGCCTGCGTGACAGTGACACCGACTCGATTGGAAACGAATGTGTCACTGTATAGAGACGAATCAGTATAGTTTGAAGTGCCTTCGAGGCTCAGAGTTGTGCCGGAAGAAAAGAACTTGTCGAGCGCAACTGAACTGTTGATGGTATCTACAATCTGGCTTTCCGTGCTCGAACCGGCGCGTGAGAGCCTGTCTGCAACTGTTCTTCGGGGTGACACCTGCGCGTCAAGAACGGGATCGAAAATGGATCGCTGCTCTTTTTCGAAAGTGCTTCTTATTTCCGGATTCATTTTCTGGACAACGAGCGAGCGGTTGTTTTCCATCGCCATGAGAATGGCCTGCTGGATGTCTATCGTCATAGACTCTTGTGCCTGATTACTGCTATTCGCATAAATTGACAAACTGAAAATCAAGACAAGAATAGTAAGGGTAATTTTTCTTGAAATCATTGTTTTTTCCTTATGACAGGAACAGTTGAGTTTTTTATTTGTTTACGCCGCGTCATATTTTAGAAAAACTGCGACGTTCGAAAATCGAATAAACTACCGGAACGATTAAAAGTGTGATGAAGGTCGAGCTCAGCAATCCTCCGATTACAACTCTTGCCATAGGAGCCTGTGCTTCTCCTCCCTCGCCAAGACCCAGTGCGAGAGGCACTAATCCGAAGATTGTCGTAGTTGCAGTCATTAGAATCGGGCGAAGTCGTCGCCTGCCTGCTTCCTCAATTGCATCGCGAATCGGCATCCCGTCTCTGCGTCGAAGAAGGTTCGTATGATCGACAAGCAGAATCGCGTTGTTCACTACGATACCTCCGAGCATGATGGCTCCTATAAATGACTGCACGTTAAAAGTTGTGCCCGTGAAGAAGAGCATCAGGATTACTCCGATTCCCGCGAGCGGCACGGAGAACATGACGACAAACGGGTCGCGCAGCGATTCGTACTGGCATGCCATTACCATGTAAACGAGGATGAGAGCCAGGATGCAGCTCAGCAAAAGCTCGTGAAAAGATTTCTGCTGCTCCTCGAAGTCGCCTGCGATTGCGATACTGAAATCTCGCGGCACAGGAATCGTATCGAGCTGTTTCTGTACCTCAGCGAGGACTGTGCTCAAGGGCCTGTCACCCGGATCTGCTGAAACTGTAACAACTCGTTCCTGGTCCAGGCGCTCGATCCTCACGGGGCCGCTCTGCGGCTCTATTCTTACAACGTTCTTGAGGACGACAGGCTGATTCTGCGAATTGACAAGCGTCAAATCGAGAATATCGTCCAGGTTCATCTGTTCGGCATCTTTGAGCTTTACGAGAATCGTGTATTCGTCTCCCGCCTGCCTGTAATAGCCTGCATTTGAGCCCGAAAGAATGGTCTGGAGCGCGTTTGCGATTTTGGAGACAGTAAGGTTCATTGCTGCCGCTTTCTGCCTGTCTATCACAATCAGTTCCTCGGGACTACCGGATTCCCTGCTGATTCGTGTATCGGCAACTCCCTGAATGGATTGAACCATGTCCCTGACCTGTTCGGCCAGCGCATCGGCGATTTGCAAATCGTGTCCTCTGATTTCGATTTGAATCCTGTCGTTTCCGCTGGTTCCCATGCGCAATATGAACAGACCCTGGCCCGGACGTATTCTGATAGTAAGCCCCGGAATATTGGACAATTTCTTTCTGAGGTCCGCAACGATTTGTTCGCTTGATCTCTGCCGCTGTGACTGGGGCACTAATGAAACTCGAAGCTCACCAGAATGACCACCTCCGCCGCGGTATCCCCCTCCGCCGGCGCTCGCTACTACGTTTTGAATTTCCGGAACAGATTTATTGACAATATCCTCGATGTATTTCATTTTTTCATCCATCAGGTCCAGGCGTGTTCCTATCTGCATTTCAGCGTCCACCCTGACTTCGCCTTCGTCTGTAGCCGGCATCAGTTCTGCGCCGACGTAAGGAACGAGCAGGAGACTGGCGCCCATGATTGCACCCGCTCCGATTATGACGGCAGCGCGATGGTTTAAAGCTACGTGAAGCATAGCTTTGTAGTTGTTTTCAAGTCCCTTAAAAAATCGTCCGCTTGCATCGAATATTCTCTTGCCAATTGTTCTCTTGCCGCCAATTTCTTTAGCGTTTGCCGGAAGAATCCGGTCAGCAAGCATAGGCACGAGAGTCAGAGCCACGGCCAGGGAACAAAGAAGAGAAAACGCAACTACAATGGAGAGCTGTTTGAACATGACGCCTGACATGCCCTGCATAAAGACCAGGGGCAAAAACACAGCGAGAGTTGTAAGAGTGCTCGCTATAATCGCGGCGGTGACTTCCTCCGTTCCCTCGATAGCGGCCTTTTCCAGGCCTATACCGGTTTCTCTCATGCGGAAAATGTTTTCGAGCACAACGATAGCATTGTCGACAAGCATACCTATTCCGAGAGCAAGGCCGCCGAGCGTCATCAGGTTCAGGGTAAGTCCGCCGAAATAAAGCAGCGCGAAAGTGGCTATGATGGATACAGGAATCGCGGTCGCGATGATTATCGTGCTTCGCATGTTGCGCAAAAACACGAGCAGGACTATAACTGCCAGAAGTCCTCCGTAAATAGCAGACGAGCCTACATTGCTGATGGACCTCTGGATATATTCCGACGTGTCTATGATCGGCATTATCTTAATCTGCGGAATGTCCCTGTTTATGCTCTCGAGCTCTTTAAGCGCTCCGCGAGCGACTTCGACTGTATTTTTGCCGGATTGCTTGCTTATGGATAATCTCATGCCGGACTCGCCGTTCACGCGAACAATCCTCGTGATTTTGCGCCACGAGTCCTCGATGGAAGCGATTTCTTTCAACTTTATCGGTACGCCATCACGCATGGCAACGACTGTTTCTGCGAGCTGATTAAGGTCGGTATATTCCCCCGGAGTTCTGATAGTGACTTCGAAATTTCCCTGCTCGATGGTACCGGCAGGGATATTCACGTTCGATTCCCGAACACGTGACATAATTGTATCGAGCGGAATAGACAAAGCGTTGATTTTCGCGGGGTCGAGACTTACGTGAACTTCTCTCTGCAAACCTCCCATGATATCGACTGAAGCGACACCCGGTACTCGTTCGAGGCGATACTGTACTTCGTCTTCGAGAATCTGTCTCGTCTGGACAGGGTCCAGCTTGCTCGAGGCACCGAGAATCAATACGGGAAAGCTGGCCATATCGAATTTACGCAGCGTAGGCCTGTCCACTTCCTCAGGCAAACGGCGCACGACACGATCCAGCCTGTCGCGAATATCGTTTGCGGCGGCGTCAAGGTCGGTTCCCCACGAAAAAGTCACTCGCACGGAGCTTGAGCCTTCTGATGATACAGAGCTGACTTCCTCTACACCCGGAACGGCGCTCATCGCCTGCTCGATGGGCCTTGTAATAAGCTCCTCGATTTCCTGGGGCCCTGCGTTCTGGTAGCTGCAGGAAATACTGAGCGTCGGATAAGAAATGTCAGGCATAAGGTCGATGGGCAGACGTATCAGTGAGATTACGCCCAGAAGGATTACAATCAAAACGACCATGATTGTGAAGATCGGTCGATGAACGGAAAAGCTTGATATCTTCATAAAAAGTCTCTCGTGGCTCGTGACTCGCGGCCCGGTGTTCTAATTACGAGTCCCGAGTCCCGAGGCACGAGTCACATTTTTATTTTTCTATTTTCTTTTCTTGCGGCAGGGTGACAGCGGAGCCTTCTTCGAGCAGATGGTTTCCAAGAGTCGCCACGAAACCCGAGATTTCGGGTACAAGAATTTCCGCAACTTCATTATTCATAATCCCGACGGTGACAGGTACAAACTGTGCCTTGAGACTGCTCTTATCGATAATAAAAACTCCCTGCGTTTCGTTTCTTCTTACAACTGCAGACCTCGGGACAAGCGTTACATTTTCGTGGTCGGCAAACTCGATCTTTGCTCTTATGAACATGCCCGGTTTCAACAACTGTTCCGGATTCGGGATTTCGATTTCTACCCGGGCCTGTCTGGAAGTTTCCTGGAGCAGGGGGGCTATTCGTGCGATTTTCCCGCTGAAAGTCTTCCCGGGGTAGGCGTCGGTATCAATTACCGCCTCCTGGCCGATCTTTATTTTGGGATAGTCCTTTTCGACGACATAAACAACCGCGAGGAGAACATTATTTTGGAGAATTGAGACTATAGGCTGATTAACCTGTACGAGCGCGCCAACATCTACGAATCTCTCTCCCACTACTCTGTTGTCGGACTGCTGTGACGGCGAGTTCGGGTCAGCTTCCCAAAATGCCCGGACCTTGGTATAAGAAAGCTTAAGCTTCGCGGCTTCGAGGGCCGCTGCTTTCTGCTCGACCTGCGCGTTCGAAACATCGAGCTGAGTCTTGACGGAATTGAAGGAAGCCTCTGCACTGTCGAGCTCCGAAGCAGAAGCAATCTGCTTCTCGCGAAGCGCCTGGACCCTGTCGTATTCCCTTTTGGCAAGCTCATAATCGCTGGACGAGTTTTGGGCGTTTGCCTGGGCGACGCGCAGCTCAGCCTGTGCCTGATCCACCTGCTGCGTGTATTCTGCATCGTCCAGTACTGCTATCACCTGGTTACGACTTACATCATCTCCCACGTCGACGAGAAGCTCTCGAAGCCATCCCGATACTTTCGGAGCTACCGTGAACAAACTCCTGGCGTTAAGCGAGCCTGTGAAGACTCCTATGTCCTTAATCGTATCTTTGCGAATTGCGACAATTTCGACAGGCACAGCCGCTGCCGGCCGCATGCCGGAAGAACTTTGAGCAGATTGAATACGCTGATAGGCGGACCAGCCGCCAAAGCCCAGTACACTAAGGATAACTAAGAACAAAAGAACTTAAATATAAAATTATACTAAGAAACGCCAAATGCCGCAATAGAAATTGTCCTTAATTACTAAGGTGTAAAGATTTATAGATTATCTGAGCGATGGAATTCCCGTCTTTTGACAGAAAGTCGCACTGCAATTGCGCGCAGGGGGATTTCGTCGAGGCTGACTTGACTTTGCCTTTGCAGAGTTATTATGTCAGGCAGAGTTACTCAGGCATTTGTTTCCATAGTTTGATTGACCAGACGGTTCCGAATCTTTTGTGAAGGGCACTTTGGCAGACTGAAGCACAATAAATGATGTGACCTTCCTGAAGCGGCGACAGAAATGTGCTGGCCGAGCATTGTGTCCAGGCCGGAAGGACGAGTCATATCCTGTGAGTGCTGCGTCCATAGACTTCCACTGTGCATTTCTATCAGTTCCTTTGAAATTCGAAGTGACAGGGCGATGTCCTCGTTGGAATTGCTGAACTGGTCTGTAATCCAATGAGAGCTGTTGGTCAGCCTATGAATACTTCTCCTCTCTATATAAGCAGGATTGTGAATCTCGACGGTAATTGCGTTGCCGCGTTGCTCAGAATCCGTATTGGCGTCCGAGGTAACAACGGTTCTTATTTCGCTGTTCGGAGAAGAAAGCCGTATTGACGTAAGGAGCAGGTTCAGGAGTACCTGCGCCACCCTGTCGTAATCTGCGTTTATGAAAATAGGTTCCCTGACCGGGCACAGGTTAGTTAGTTCTATATTCTTTTCCCGCGCAAAGGATGACAGGGTTTCGTGCACATGCTCCACCAGAAGCGCAAAGTCGAAATTTGTGCGGTTCAGCTCGATTGTGCCTGCATTAATTTTCGAGATGTCCAGCAGGTCGGAAATGACCTTTGCTGCTTTGTTCGTTTGTCCCCGGGTCTGCAGTCTTTGTATGGCTTCCAACGCAATTATGGTTATCTCGTTCTGCGTCTGGATTCTTTTCTGCAGTTTCAGAGTAGTCGAGCGCAGCTCATCCTCAACGAGAAGACGTTCGGAAATATCCCTTGCGACACCCACTATTGCGACGTCTTTCTTATTTGCATCCTTGATAGTCGAGCGCGAAAGCGATACTGGAAAAATGCTGTCATCTTTTCTCTTATGATAGAAAGCTACTTCCCATCCTCCGCCTGGTGACCTTGTCTGGAATACGCTCCTCGTATTTTCGGACTGGTTCCTGCTAATCCACAGGATACTGCTGTTTTTGCCTACGATTTCGCTTTCGAGGTATCCATAGGTTTTGCAGAATGCTTTATTGACGAAGATTATTTCGCCTCGCATATTTGTGATGTAAACACTGTCTTCGGTGCTCCTTATAGCTCCTGAGAGAAGCTGTATCTTTTCTTCGACTATTTTATGGTTTATAGCGTTCTCGACAGTAATTGGAATAGCCTTCAGATAATTCTGGTCGATGTCCTTGATGAGGTAATCGTACGCACCTGCTTTCCATGTGTTAATGGCAGTTTCCTCGTCGCCGGCGCCGGTAACGACTATCACGGGGATGTTATCGGCCAGGCGAAGAACATCGATAGCAGTTCCATCGCCCAGATCGTGGTCGGAAATAACAATGTCGAATTTCCTGTATTCAGGACCTGCAGTGCTCTGGTTCATCGCGAGCTGACGCTTTGCTTCTGTTACAGAGCCTGCGACAACATAATCATAAGGGATGTCGTTGGTTTCGACGAACCGCTCAAAAGCCCTTCTTTCTATTTCATTGTCCTCAACGAGTAAAACTTTATATCTTGTGTTTTCCTGCATTTGTTTCTTTCCTTTTGTATTTACAAGCGAAGAAATAATAGCTTCTCCGGTTCCTCTGTTCTTATCTTTATCGAACGGCATTTTCCTGAAGTTCGAGACTTTTTACTTCCGCATTTTGTTTCGGGAAAGTGAAAAAGAACGTGCTTCCCGACCCGGGCTGAGATTCGACCCAGATTCTGCCGCCGTATAGTTCCACGATTTTCTTTACCACAGTCAGGCCGACACCTGTGCCCTGAACGTTTTCATTTACCGAGAGGACCTGGAACATCCTGAATATCCTCTCGAAATGCTTTTCCTCTATCCCCGGGCCGTTATCGGAAACGCTGAATTTCCAGAAAGCTCCTTCGTCGGTGCAGCTTATTTTTATCCAGCCCTCTGACTTGTCGTTGTACTTTATTGCGTTGCTTATCAGGTTCTGGAACAACTGCATAATGTGCGTTTCTTCGCACATTATGGAAGGAAGCTGATTTTCCACTGTCACCTTGATGTGCTCAGGCGGAACGACCATATCTATTACTTCCGGAATGAAATGTTCCAGGTTCACCTGAACGTTCTGGCCGGTGGCCTGACCTACTTTGGAGTATCTTAATACGCCGTCTATGAGATTATAGATGCGCTCGACACGATCCAGAAGCAGGTGCATTTGTTCTGTTGCCTTTGTGTCGAACTTGTCGCCGCAGTCGTCGAGTATCCACAACGCCAGAGTCTTTACTCCGCGAAGTGGCGCTTTCAGGTCATGCGATACGATAGACGCGAAATCTTTCAGCTCTTTGTTCGCGTTGTCCACCTTCTTGAGCATCTCAGCCAGCTTGAGCTCCGCCTGCTCGCGCTCGGCTATTTCCTTTTTGAGCTGATTGTTTTTCTCTATAAGCTCGTTGGCACGCTCCTTAACCAGTTCCTCCAGCTCTTCCATTTTCATGGATGCTTTTCTTGCCAGGTTCCATTTTTCAGTAAGAGCAGCGGCTAACTGCGCTACTTCCGCGCTGTCGAAGGGCTTTTTCAGAATCAGCAGATTTTCCGATTTTCCCAGCCTGTGAGTTATCTCGCCCCATGAATAATCCGAGTAGGCAGTGCAAATGACCACCTGAATATTCCCGTCAACTTCCCATATGCACTCGATTGTTTTAAGTCCGTCCCAGCCGGGAGGCATGCGCATATCAACAAAAGCAAGCTCGTAAGGACGATTTTGAGCCAGTGCTTCTCTAACCTTCTCGCAGCCTTCTTTTCCCTGGGAAGCAAAATCAAGCTCATAAACACTTTTATCCGTTGAGTTGTCATTGGTCTGCCCGAAAACCTCCGCGCGAAGCTCGTCAAGCGCCGAGCTTTCCTGGTCTTCGATCAATATAGTCTGAAAGTCTTTGTGTATATTGGGATTATCGTCGATAATCAAGACGCGATGGACATTCTCTTTTTTCGCTTCGCTCATGCTGCAGCCTCCTGTGTCTTAAAAGGTAGTTCAATAGTAAATACAGCTCCGGTATTTATTCCTTCGCTGTGAACGTTTATCGAGCCGTTCAATTCGTTGACCGAAAGCGCCGTGCTGTGCAGCCCGAAACCGTGTCCCTTCTTCTTGGTTGTGAAACCGTGCTCGAAAATTCGTGTAAGATTTTCCTCCGGGATTCCTATACCGTTATCACGAACCTCGATCTTAATATGTCCCTCTCTCGAGTTCTGCACGCTTATGGACAGTATCTTTTCCTCGTTCGTGCTTTTCGCGAGAGCATATATCGCGTTGCTGATAAGATTGGTAAGTATCTGCAGAACTTTATGGCGGTCGAGCAACATCGTAGGAAGCTCTGCGAAATCGCGCCTGACGTCCACGTGATTTCGCGACAACGCTTCAGCATTTATTCGAATTGCATCCTCTATTAAATCAGCAATGGAAGTCGGTTCGGTCAGACCTTTTGTCTTGCTGTAAGATTGCTGAAGCTGAATTATATCCGCTACATGCTGAACGTGCCTGGTGAGTTCTTCGAGTGACTCGAGGCATTTCCCCTGTTCGTCGATAAGCTCGTTCGACAAATTTGCCAAAAAGAGCGGCAGCTTTTTTCCCCGCTCTTCGTTTGTCAGAAAAGTCGGAAGGTCGCTCGAGTGCTGCTCGAACAGGTTTACCGCGTCACAGAGGTACGATACTTTCGACTTGCGAATTCTTTTCTGAATCGACTCAGCCGTAACACTGACGCTATTGAGCACGTTCCCGACGTTATGAAGAACTCCCGTTGCGACTTCCGCCATACCGACTTTGCGCGCGGTCTCGAGCAGTTTTTCCTGCGCCGCTTTGAGCTTCGCGTCCGCTCGCTTGCGTTCTGTAATGTCCCTGGCAATCGCAATAATGTAATCCTGCTTTTCCTGGGTCACGAACTTCAGGCTTGTTTCAACGAAGAACCTTGTCCCGTCTTTTCTCTTGTATTGTGCTTCCTTGACGATGTCACCTCTCTGCTTGAGTTCCTCTATCTGCTTTTGCCACGCATAATCATCGGGAATGGATTCGTCGATATTCTTGAGCGTGACCTCGTTTATGAATTCCTTCTGAGTATAGCCAAGACTGTCACAGGCCCTGTTATTAACATCCATGAAGCGTCCCCATTTCGGCTCGACCGCAAAAATACAGTCATTCGAGCGCTCTATAAGGTTCCTGAAGAGCTGCATCTTCTCTTCTGCCTTCCTGCGTTCCGCGATGCTTCCGAGCCATTCT
This sequence comes from Sedimentisphaerales bacterium, assembly GCA_037380865.1. GTDB lineage: Bacteria > Planctomycetota > Phycisphaerae > Sedimentisphaerales > Anaerobacaceae > JAFGPS01. Next base: position 4,474 of record JARRRJ010000109.1, on the reverse strand, counting down.
GCTACAGCGCTAAGCAGGCTGTCCTCTTCTTCGATCAGCAGGGGATTGTCACCGTCTTCTGTTTTTCCTCCGAGGTGATATACTTCAATGAGTCCCACATCTTCCTCGTGCGCTTTAATCTGAACGTGGCGGCTAAGCTCGCTTTTTTGAAAATCCTCAGTCTGGTAGCGCACGCCGTCGAAGGTTAGCCTTACGCAAGTGCTCTCGGGATAACGATAGACCTGGCGAATCAAGTTGACTGTTTCCCGGAATACTTTCTCCAGTGATGCTCCCTGGCGATTAACGATTTTCGATAATGCGTAAAGGCAGTTCAGATTTTTCAGCCGCTGCTGTAATTGTCTCTGGTCGAGAGGCTTGTCTGCGATTTCCATCTTCAGCTTCAGGTTGGCCGCTTCCAGCTCGGTCGTGAGCTTTTGCACTTTTTCTTCAAGTCTTTTGTGACGGGCACGAAGACCCCTGGCCTCGATCTTGGCGTTCTTGAGCGACTCCGTACGCTCGATAGCGTCCGCGATGAACTTGCTCTGGAAGAAAGTCAGCGCAATCGCCACCATGATCGACAGAAGAGTACAGTACATTATATTGTCAGTGACTTTCTTCTGCATCAGCCAGAAAACTCCGATAACTATTGAAATAAATACTAATGCTGAGGCAGATTTTTTAATCGTTATGCGTGCATTCACCTGTTCTCCGTAAACACCTGGTTTTTATCGGGCCTTGTTCCGTTTGTTATAAATAAAACCTCTGTATTTATTAGGCCAACGCAATTATCGACACGCCTGAGGCGACAATTTATCAGAAATATGCTGTTTTATTGGATTTTTACCGACAGCAATAATGGCAATTTAGTACTGAGAAAATGCTCTTCGGGCTGTTGTTGACCATTGACTATTGGCTTCTCACGAATTACTATTAAATGCAAGTCATAACACTCAGCCGAATTTCGGGTTAGGAGTCAGAACATGATCGAAGTTGTTGGGACAAAAACTGTTGAGATTTTTGGTAATATAGGACGTTTCGCAAGATTCATCTGGCAGTCTATCGTCGTTTCCCTGCGAAGTTTCCTGAACCTGAACACATATCCTCTTGTGTGGACTCAGATGAACATCATAGGCGTTCGAAGTGTGCCTGTAGTTATGATAACCGGCGCGTTTGTGGGAATGACACTGGCGATACAGGCTTATGATCAGCTCGCCGGCATGGGTCTCGAGGAACGCCTGGGTGTCCTTATAAATATCTCCGTCGTGAAGGAACTGGGACCGGTTCTGGCCGCGGTAATGCTCGCTGGAAGAATTGGCGGCGCACTGACTGCTGAGCTTGGAACGATGAATGTGACCGAACAAATCGATGCAGTGCGCAGCATGGGAACTGACCCGGTAAAATACCTGGTCGCGCCCCGTATCATGGCTCTCCTGCTCCTTACGCCCATTCTCATTATCTACACGGATTTGATGGGCATCCTGGGAGGCTTTTTCATCAGCGTGTATCAGTTTGGAATAAACAGCCAGGCTTACTGGGGCTATAGCGCCTCTTTCGTTGACATGTGGGATGTTGGAATCGGAATAATAAAGGGATTTTTCTTCGGTGTGGCAATCGCCGCGATTAGTTGTTACAAGGGATTCACATGCAGGGAAGGCGCACAGGGAGTAGGTCAGGCATGCACTGAAGCGTTCGTCACCAGTTTTGTTACAATTCTGGCCTTGAATTTCGCACTTGCGATTGTCTCAAAAGCAATATATGCAACATTCTGGCCGATCAAAAGCCTGGTCTGAAAACAGCATTTTCAACGGATTAGCGGTAAAGTGTGTCTCATTGCAGCAATACGCCTGTGGTTTGTAAGAAAACAACCGGCTGATTTTCAGTTTTCGTCCTTTGTTTGACAAAAGTGTCACGCTGATGTGTCACTTAAACTTATCTGGAGGATAGATGTTCTGCAGATTTGATATAACTCTTTGTTATACAATAGGATAGAGTCTATAGTTATTCTCCTGAAGTCGCCGGCAGTGTGACGAAATTCGAAATTGAAAGCGAGATTGAATTGTTGAAGTTATTACGCAAAAGAAGAATTCGAAAGTTTTGGATCAGACTTTTATGAAGTCTCAGGAAAAATGATTGAAATTTTTCTTGTTTCTGTTATCATTAAGAATGGTTTTGACAGGAGTCTTCAGGTGAAGTACAAATGCGAAAATTCCAAAAACCTTTCCTGTGGTCTTGTTTATTGATTATGTATCTGTCTTTCGAGGAACAAAGGGAAACCAAGATAAAGAATTAACAAGAGGTTGTCGGACGAGGGTTTGTAAAATGCTTTTTTGTGAAAGTCTGATTTTCATTCGATTTTTTTGAAGGAGGTGCATTATGTGTAAAAAATTATTGTGTTTGGCTTGTTTTGTTTTAGTTTTAAGCGCAGCAGGTAATGCCATGGCAGGTCTTGTCGCACACTACAAGCTCGATGAGACAAGCGGCTCTATTGCTACCGACTCAAGCGGCAATGGTTTCAATGGCACTATCACCGGTGATCCAGTATGGGTGGAAGGCATACGGGATGGAGCGCTCCAGTTCGATGGAGGTGATGTTATTACGCTGCCTGCAAGTGAAATGGGGCTGTCAACGCAGGCCGGATCTGTTGCCTTTTGGATGAAAAAGGATGGGCCGCCACCGTCAAACGGTATCAATACGATTATATGGATGGGTGATAATACTACCGGCGGCGGTTTTGGACCCGAAAACGAAACCACCATTCATCTCGAGGCTCCGGACGGCAGCAATTGGGAAGGCGGTGAGATTTCATTCTATAACCAGGGAGGAGCCTTTCTTGACTCTGGTCGAACTTTCGCTACGCCGATCGTCCTTGGTGACAACCAATGGCATCATGTTGTATGTACCTGGAGCAACGCCGATGGTGTTGCGAAAATGTACCTCGAAGGCGAACTGCTAATTGAAGCAGGCAACAATATTAGCTATGATTTCACTAATATTTTTATAGGTACTATGGCGAATGATACACGCCAGTATACTGGTTTACTCGATGATGTGCAGTTTTATGACCATGCTCTTTCTGACGCTGAGGTTCTCCAGGCTATGGAAGGAAGTACATCAGGCGCATCCGCTGCCGAACCCAATCCCGAAAATGGATATCCTGATGCACCAAGAGATGTGACCTTAAGCTGGAAAGAGGGACCCTATGCGGTTACGCATAATTTATTCTTCGGCACTGATTTCAACGATGTCAACGATGCGACTATAGAATCTCCCCTGGGTGCTTTTGCCCTGGAGGGAATTGACGTGAACAACTATGATATTGGCAGGCTCGAATTTAGCACAACCTATTACTGGCGTGTCGATGAAGTTAATGCTCCGTCATCTCCAGGTACCTGGAGAGGCGGGATTTGGAGTTTCACAGTCGAACCTGTTGCGTACAAGGTTCCGTCTTCGGATATAGCGGCCAGCGCGTCAGGAAGCTATGGGAATTATGATCCGAACGATACTATAAATGAAGCTGGATTGGACGCGAGTAATCTGGATTTGCATTTGCTGGACGGCCAGACCTGGACTGAGGTACCTGATGTGCCGGAGTTTGCACAGGGAACTGGAACGAATACATACAAGTACAATACTGTCGTTGATCTTGGCGATGTAGTTGCAACGTCCGTTCGTATCAAACAGCAGACCAACTGGGGAATGACTGTTTCCGGTCTGAGTGAAGTCAGATTCACATACATCCCAGTCTGGGCTAGAGAGCCAAAACCCGAGGACGAAGCAGTGGATGTCCCGTGGAATGCAACTCTTACTTGGCGAGCCGGCAGAGAAGCTTCTCAGCACAAGGTCTATGTCAGCGCCAATGAGCAGATGGTGATAGACGGCAACGCGCCTGTCAATACAGTGAGCAACAACAGTTATTCGCCGAATCTGGCGCTCGGTCAAACTTACTACTGGCGTGTAGATGAAGTTAATAACGCTGAAGTTCCCGCTTTATGGCAAGGTGACGTTTGGAGCTTAACCACAGAGGATTATATCACTGTCGACGATTTCGAAGGCTACAACGATACTCAGCCTTATACAGTCTGGGATACCTGGATTGATGGTCTAACTGATACCACTTACGGCGCATCGCGAATGGGAAATGAATATGAGCCTTTCTGCGATGAAGATATTACTTACGACGGCAGCGAGCAGTCAGCGCCTATTTATTACAACATCAGCAGTGCGACGAAGTCGGAAGTCTTCGTCAATACAGCCAATCTGAAGGTTGGAAGTGACTGGACGAAAGGTTCTCCGGAAACACTGGTTTTGTGGTTCTACGGCAATCCAGGCAATTCGGCTGACAAACTCTACATTAAGCTCAACAATTCCCAGAAAGTGTACTATAACGGTGATCAACTCAATGTGACCCGGCCGCTGTGGTGGCAGTGGAATATCGGTCTCTCAGAGTTCAGCGTAGACCTGGCGAATGTCCAGTCAATTACAATAGGACTTGAGA
>JARRRJ010000108.1:0-10579 GCA_037380865.1 Sedimentisphaerales bacterium | reverse complement strand
CTGGAGCGAGAGGCGCAGCTTCTGGCATCTATGAATCACCCTAACATTGCTACAATCCACGAGGAACTTGAAGAAACCGAAGGAGCCATTTACCTCATTCTTGAATATATTCATGGCCCGACTCTTGCCGATCGCATAGCCAGCGGCCCACTGGACCTTAAGGAAGCCCTGTCTATCGCTTGCCAGAGTGCAGCAGCGTTGGCTGCCGCACATGAACAAGGGATTATTCACCGAGACCTCAAGCCTGGCAACATCAAGATTACAACAGAAGGTAACGTAAAAGTGCTGGACTTTGGTCTGGCCAAGGTTATAGAAGAAGCGGAGACAAAAAGTCAAATGAGCACAGTCACGCAGCCGGGCAGGGTGATAGGTACCCCGGCTTACATGTCTCCGGAGCAGGCCGTGGGTGATCCCGTCGATTATAAAACAGACATTTGGTCATTAGGTGTAGTGATCTATGAAATGTTGACGAGAGAACTTCCTTTCCATGGCAATACCCAGCAGGCATTAACACATAGTATCCTGCATGATAAGCCCAAAAGTCTAACTCGTTTGCGAAGGGATGCCCCGATTAGCTTGGAACAAGTCCTCTCAAGATTGATGCAGAAAGACCGTTCGAATCGCCCTGATAACATGAAGGTAGTGGTTAAGGAACTTGAAGCTATAAGAGGTGATTTTGTGACTAAGGTAAATCCATCGAAACGCCCGCCATCTATTGCTGTTTTGCCATTCGTTGATATGAGTCCAGGGGGAGACCATGAATACTTCTGCGATGGAATGGCTGAAGAACTCATTAATGCTCTGGCCCAGATTAAAGACCTTCGTGTGATTGCTCGTACATCAGCATTCTCATATAAGGGCAGAAATGTGAATGTACGCGACATCGGTAAGGAGTTGGACGTGGCTGCTATTCTCGAGGGTAGTATTCGCAAAGCAGGGAATAGGCTGAGAATAACCGCTCAGCTTGTTGATACCGAAGATGGTCATCATTTATGGTCGGAACGTTATGACAGAAATATGGGTGATGTTTTTGCCATTCAGGATGAAATTACTCTTGCCATCGTCGACAAATTACAACCTGCGCTGTTGGGTGAAGAAAAGGTCAAATTAGCAAAGGGAGAAAATATAGATATTGATGCTTACAAGTTACATCTGATGGGACGGTTCTTGTGGAGTAAACAAACAGAAGACGGATTTAAGACCGCTATAGACTACTTCAAGCTGGCAATTAAACAGGATCCTAATTACGCACCTGCTTTTGCCGGATTGGCAGATTGCTATAATCTTCTCGGATATTATATCTATCAACAGCCCAAAGATGCTTTTCCCAAAGCAAAAGAAGCAGCGCTGGAGGCATTAAGACTCGATAGCAGACTCGCTGAGGCGCATACCTCACTGGGCTGGATTTTATTATATTACGAATGGGACTGGGAGCGTGCTGAGAATGAATTTAAACAGGCGATTGAACTTAATCCAAACTATGCGACAGCGCATCACTGGTATTCGGTTTATTTATTTGCTTCTGGAAGATTCGAAGAATCTCTAAATAGGGCAAAACGAGCACCAGAACTCGATCCCCTTTCAAAGATGGCAAACATCAATATAGGATGGTCTTATTTTTTTATGCGTCGATATGACAGTGCAATAGAAGCATTCCAGAAGGCGCTTCTAATAGAAGAGGGATTTTGGTACGCACACTGGGCTCTCTCGGTGGCTTATTTTCAGAAGGAAATGTATGAGAAATCACTTATAGAAATTCAAAAGGCAAGGGATTTGTTCAAAGGTTATCAACCACGAATAGAATCACGGATAGGAATGATCTATGCGAGTATGAGTAAGAAAGAAGAGGCACAGAAAGTGTTAAAAGATTTAATAGAATTTTCAAAACAAAAATATGTTCCCCCGGTTTTTATTGCAGAAATTTATTTTTCTATGGAGAAAAATGACCAAGGCTTCGAATGGCTTAACAAGGCCTTCGAAGTACGAGATGGTGAATTGACATGGCTCAGATTTAATCCAATTTATGATAACATTCGTTCAGACCCAAGGTACACTGCCTTATTAAGAAGAATGAACTTGGATTATTAATGAACTAGATATTCTTAAAGTAGCAAAAAGACATTTACGAAGCGACTGTGTCATATAACAAGGATTATTAGAAATCTATAGTACCGTTTGACCTAATGAAATCTATAAACTGTCCACAGTTAAGTTTGGGAAGATCAAAGATGAGTAATAAAACCCTTGTTGGCACAATTTTTTGAATATTCTTACAATGATATTTTCGATTTGATCGTACAATTGGCTGTATTTTTCCACTATCTTAAAGAACGTCTAAAATCGTAATAGTTTATTATGGTTCAATTTGTAATCATTGCATCGAATATTAGCGCGCGTACATTTAATACTAAAGACAAAAATCAGCGTTTTCTGGCTGAAATCATGGTTATGTCAACTCAGTTCGTATACTCTAAAAGAAAGACTTGCATGTTGAAAAAGAGTCAGTCAATACATAATTGTGCTTTCCTGCTAAAATTTCCACACTCCTTCTGTCCGGAAAAAGCATTCCTTTACGAGGATACATTTTCTATTTTAAACATATTTATTAAACGTATCATTCCTGTTCGCAACATTTGGACAGTATACGGAATAATATCGGTCTATATTTAATAGCATAGCACAGTGGTATTTTACATTGCAGACAATAATTTTTATGGGTTCGTAGGTGATAAGCAGCAAAATATGAGTTTCTTGAAGGTCTTCTTGAAGAAAAGAAGCCTTCTGATAATGTATAATATGCACAGAAACCATGAAATCTTTACTAAGGCACTCAAATCTAACAGAAAAATAATATTGACTTATCACAGCAGCGCAGGGAAACTATATATATCAAAATTAGTTATTCCTCTCTATTTCTGGTCGAGCGAATCAAAGCGAGACACAGATATTTATTATTTCTGGGATTCACAGGCAAAAGGGAATCGTATGTTAATTCTGAAATCTTCTCAAATAATATCTATGGAGTTGAGCGATGAATCCTTTGCTAAAGCCGATTAGATGAATTCGGAAAACGTTAAAGCTCTCTAATTCGCCGAATCCGACCGGATCGAGGTTATCTGTCGTTTTATTGTGTATAACAAATTTCACAAAATTAAATTAGATTTCTTGACGGATTATGACTTTCAAGACGTATAGCAGTGTGGTGGTATCGGCCATTGTTTTTTCATTTATCAATTGCTTGCCTCTCGAAATTGCTTCAGTAATATATCAATAATCATTCGGTCTTCTGCCTCCTCTGCTCCGTTAGTTCAGCCTGCTCACGGGAGTTTTCAATCGACAATTTATCCTTATACATCCCCAAATATTTACCCAGTAAATCAAGCGCTCTGAGCTTGTCTGAATTTTCAGCTTTTAAGCCAAAAGCAATTTCACGCAGGGCTTAAACTATTTCACCTATTTCAACATCGGCCTTATGGACAATATCAACCGTTCGTTTCTCAAGTTTTTCTGCTATTTGGGGATTTTTCAATAATCGGCAAGCCATAACTCCTGCACTCTTTTCGTTGTATCCGGCTACAATAGCTGCCTTCTTCCATTCCAATGGTTTTTTGGTATTTCTTCGATAAAGGTCTTCTGTTTGGTTGTTAGTTCTTTCATAATATTCACTATTCATTTTCTTTAATTTTTGTATAAAGTTGTATTAACGATTTTATAGTGTTTTTGACCTGTTCGGACAGTTGCGGCCAAGTAGTTATGATTTGCTCTAATTCGGAGTATTTCTGCAAATCAATGTTCAAGCTGGTGTCCAAAACGATAACATTTCACCAGTTCCTTTGCAGCTTGTGCTTTCGAGCCGAAAATGGTATAATATGTCAAGTTGCTGTTGTTGAGGGACCAAGAAAGAAAAGCACCTCGAAGCTGAGGAGATTGGAAAGTGAAGTATTTGTTCTCTAAGGTTGGCTGGTTATTTCTTATATTCTTTTTGTTACTGATTCCGGTCAGCGAGCGCGCTAACTGCACTGCGGAGGCGGTTCAAGGAAAATGCGATCCCGATTTTGATGGTAACGGCATAGTTAATTATCTTGATTTTAAAGTAATATCAGACTGCTGGCTCTGGTACGGGCAAGATGGAGATAACACGGCTGATCTGAACTTGAGCGGGTCCGTCGATTTCAAAGATTTTGCAGTATTTGCCGCCAAGTGGTTTTACGAAAAAGATTCTGTTGCTATCGTTATCGACTCAAACACTTATTTTGCTCTGCAAAGCGAGATTCAAAGGTTTAAAACTGATATTGAAAACGATCTCGGCGTTCAGGTATTCATTTTCGACAATAACTGGAGCGATATCTTCACCATAAAGAATATCCTTGAAGAAAAATATAACCGGGATCGACTTGTGGGAGCGATTTTCATAGGAGAGATTCCAACTGCGTATTTCGAATATCAAAATTCAGGGAGCATGCCATCCGACTGGTACTTTCAGGATTTTAGTGATAATTTCTTCGACACCGACGGAGATGGAAAATTCGAGCGGGAATATTACCTTAATGAAACAGATGTTACGATGCGTGACATCTGGACAGGCAGGCTCAAGGCGCCATTAGGCAGGTCGGAAGGCATCGAAATGCTGCGCAGCTATTTAGACAGAAATCATAAATACAGAACAGGTGATCTTAAATATGCAGAAAGAATGTTGTACTTCGGTTCAGTCGCAATAAATCAAAACGGAATAAGCGAACGGGAATATTTTGAATTGGTCGATCAGATCAGTCAATATACAGGCCTTTACGAATCGGATGATGGCGTAAATGCTTTGTATGATGCTTCTCTCGAAATGCAGAAACAGATATACCTTTGGGAATTGACAAAGAACTATGATTTCGCATTTGTAAACATACATGGCTCTGCTTCGACGCAATGGCTGGGCGGCGCGACCTACGTTTATTATGACGAAATCAAAAAAGCCAGGCCTGGGCCGTTATTCAGCGTTCTTGCATCCTGTTCGAACGGCGATTTTACTCAGGAAAACTATTTCGCCGGCTGGTACTTGTTTAGCGGAAACAGCCTTGCGGTTACCGCAAATACAATTCCGACAATGCTGGTCGGCGCAACCTCGCCGGAATTTCTAAAAGATTATATTCCTCTTGGTCTCGGTGCTACGTTCGGCCAGATGTGCAAGAACGACAGGTCCTTTATGGTGACTCATCTTTTGGGGGATCCTACACTTGCTATGCGACGAAAACCTCTCGGCGAGCTGCCTGCAATGACTATAGACAAGTCCCATCTCGAATTTGCAGATACGCTCAGGGGAATGAAAACAACGAAATATATATCGTTTGAAAATAACGGCTCCGCAACTCTGAAAATCAGTTTTGTAAAAGCTCGTTTTTCAATAAACAACAGGTGGGAAAACCTCGGCTATTGGGACGTGTTCTATTACAGGCATCCGGAAACAGGCTCTTTTTTTCGGGATTTCGAGGTACCAGCCGAAGAATCAAAAAATGTCACATTCGTTTTCTATCCGAGAGAAGATGCGCCTGATGGAAAGTATTCGATGACTATGCTCTTCCAGACAAATGATCCTCAAAATCCATATTTGGAAATCACGCTTATCGGCTTTGCTTTGTAAGATACTTTCAGTAAAGCTAATAATGCAGCCTGCCTGGTCTGTGCGCCGACTTAATATCGAAAGTAGTTCGACTTAAACCAGCCATAATTGAGTGCTATGTGAATACCAATAAGTACAAGCAGGATTGCTCCGCCTCCTTGGTGAATAACCTCAAATGACTGGTGAGATATCTTAGAATGTAAGATTGCGGTAATGGCCTGTGTAAAGACCAGAACAAGTAAAACAGGATTAGTGAATCTGAGAATGATGTTCTTTTTCATTTTCTGTCCCCTTCAACAGAAAAAGTGAAGCGTTCCGAAGAACGCTTCACTGTAGGTCAACTCTAATGTTTATTCTGTCTTATGCATTAATTTCTCACGGCTGCCTGCGCAGCTGAAAGCCTGGCAATTGGAACTCTGAAGGGAGAGCATGAGACGTAATTCATACCTACCCTGTGGCAGAAGTCGATACTGCTTGGCTCGCCGCCGTGCTCGCCGCAAATGCCAACCTTAAGGCTCTTTCGTGTCTTTCTTCCGAGCTTTGTACCCATCTCGACGAGTTTGCCTACGCCTATCTGGTCGAGCTTCTGGAACGGATCAGCCGCATAAATTCCTTTGGCGATATATTCGCCGAGGAATTTTCCAGCATCATCGCGCGAAAAGCCCATTGTCATCTGTGTCAAGTCGTTTGTGCCGAAACTGAAGAATTCTGCTTCTTCTGCAACTTCGTCTGCGGTCAGAGCGGCTCTCGGAACTTCAATCATGGTCCCAACCATATATTTGATCTTTGTCTTTCTCTCTTTGAAGATAGTGTTTATCTCATCGACAATGTCTTTTTTAACTATTCTTAATTCGTCAACTTTGCCGACCAGGGGAACCATGATTTCCGGGTGCACTTTCTTGCCCTTTTTCTGGACGTTCAATGCTGCCTCGATAATCGCTCTCGCCTGCATTTTTGCTATCGCGGGATACGTAATCGTCAGTCTGCAGCCGCGATGACCAAGCATCGGATTGAACTCGTGCAATTGCTCGACTTTTGCTTTTACTACGGCAGGTTTTACACCAAGTCTCTTTGCCATTTCAGCCTGATTTTCTTTGTCCTGCGGCAAAAATTCATGGAGCGGCGGATCAAGCAAACGGATTGTTACAGGCAAACCTTCCATTGCCTTAAAGATTCCTTCGAAGTCGCTTCGCTGATACGGAAGCAATTTCTTAAGCGCACCTTCGAACTCCTTTTTGGCTTCGGCATATTGTTTTTCAATTTCCTTTTTCTCTTTGTTTGTTTGTGCAGCGTCTATTTTCTTGAGCATAAGAGCGTAATCATCAGCCGCTAAAATCATCTGCCTGACAGCCCAGATTCTGTCACCTTCGAAGAACATATGCTCGGTTCTGGTCAGACCTATGCCTTCGGCGCCGAAATCTCTTGCGCGTTTTGCGTCTTCAGGCGTGTCTGCATTTGTACGAACTCCGAGCTTTCGAACCTGGTCGCAGATTTTCATGAATCTGCCGAAATCGCCGCTCAGCGTAGGCTCAACTGTCGCAAGCTGCCCTTCCATTACTTCACCCGTGGTTCCGTCAAGACTGATCCAGTCGCCTTCTTTAAGAGTCTTTTTGTCGATAGAGAGTTTCTTCGCGGCATAATTAATGTTCAGCACACCGACACCTGCGACACAGCACTTACCCATGCCGCGAGCTACTACAGCCGCGTGAGAAGTCATGCCGCCTCTTGCGGTCAGAACTCCTTGAGCAGCATCCATGCCGCCGATATCTTCGGGACTTGTCTCGATACGAACCAGTATGACTTTCTTGCCTTTTTCGTTCCATTTTTCCGCTGTTTCAGCGTTGAAGACTATTTGTCCGACAGCGGCGCCGGGAGAAGCAGGGAGTCCTTTTGCGATAACATTGCGTTTTGCCTTCGGGTCGAAGTGCGGATGTAGAAGCCTGTCAAGCTGTTCGGGAGTGACGCGCATAACCGCTTCTTTTTTTGGTATGAGTCTTTCACCTACCATATCGACCGCAATCTTCACTGCCGCGTCTGCCGTGCGCTTTCCTGTTCGCGTCTGCAGAATGTAGAGACCTTCATTCTGGATTGTAAATTCCATATCCTGCATATCCTTGTAATGCTTCTCCAGACGCGTCATAAGTCTGGTAAGCTGCTGATATGCTTTGGGCATTATCTTGTTCATCTTCTTGAGTTCTATCGGTGTCCTAATGCCTGCTACGACGTCTTCGCCCTGCGCGTTCATGAGGAACTCGCCGTAGAATTCCTTAGCGCCTGTACTTGGATTGCGTGTGAAACATACGCCTGTGCCGCAATCTTCGCCCATGTTTCCGAATACCATCGCCTGAACGTTGACTGCGGTTCCGAGCAGTCCTTTGATTTCATTCAGCTTGCGGTATTTAATTGCCCTTTCGGAATTCCACGAAACGAAAACAGCATTAATGGCGTGTTGAAGCTGGACTTTACCGTCCTGTGGGAAAAGCTCACCTACATGTTTTTTGTATACTGCCTTGTAACGTTCGGCAACTTCTTCGAGCTGGTCTGCATTAAGCTCGTTATCCAACTCGACGCCCGCTTTCTTTTTTGCGGCGTCTATTACTTCTTCGAAGTATTCGTGACTGCAGCCCATGACTACATCACCAAACATATCAATAAAGCGACGATATATATCATAAGCAAAACGTGGATTACCTGTTTTGTCGATAATGCCCTGGATAACATCGTCATTCAAACCCAGGTTGAGAACTGTGTCCATCATGCCAGGCATAGAGACGGCTGCGCCACTTCGCACACTGACAAGCAGCGGCTTGGAAGGATCACCGAGCTTTGCATTCATCGCCTTTTCCAGTTTCGCCAGATTTGTATTCACTTCCGCCTCAAGGCCTTTGGGCCATCTGCCTCCAGACTTGTAGTATTCGCCGCATACTTTGGTAGCAATAGTAAAACCAGGCGGAACAGGCACGCCCAGATTGGTCATCTCTGCAAGATTGGCGCCCTTACCGCCCAAAAGGTCTTTCATTTTTGCGTTGCCTTCGGCTTTTCCGTTGCCAAAGAAATACACCCTTTTTTCTGCCATTTCAAGGTTCTCCTGTTAACAAATATTCTTATCAAGTTTAGATTTTTGAACCATCCGACCTTTAAATTCAACTCTATGAGGCTTGAAGGCTCAACTTCACAAAAGAACCTGATAATATAAGCAACCAAACCAGCCGTGTCAAGCAATAGATATTTTTAGTTGAAAATACTACCTTGATATTTATGCCTCAATTACGGTGCTGAGGAATTTTTCCTTCTCCTTTCGTCAATCAGGTTTGATTTCCGGAGGATTTTGTGAACATACCCGCATAGTACATGGTATTATGGATGAAATAAAGAAATAACCCAAAAAAGGAGGTTATAAATGATAAAAGAGTCATCTTCTTTTAAGACAGTGTTGCTTGTCGTTCTCCTGATAACGCTGGTTATCAGCGGTTCATTATTTTTCACTCATGTTTGGGCAGGCAAGCCTGCAAACCAGTCCGGATCAGACGGATTAGTAATTGAAAATGGAATGACCGTTCTTGAATTCGGCCAGGCCAATAACCTGCCTAATCCTGCGTTGAGAGAGATTTTCAATCTGCAGCAAAGATCCGACCTGCAAAAGAGACTAAGCGAATACGGCACGCGCGACCAGATAGTGTCAATGGTGACAGGCAAATCAGGAGCGGCTTTGGAATACGAGAGCAAGAACTGGAAAAAAATCGCTGTCAAATTTCTTCTCTGGTTCGCATTTTTGACTGCCGTTTTTCTCAGTTTCAACAAACGAAAAATCACACACAAAACCAGGAATTGGATTCTGTTGGCGGCAGTAGTTATCTTTGGTGTCATTATGGGTTCTGATCCCGGTCCGATGGGAACAGTAAAAGACGCCATCGCTCTGTACGGAAAAAGCAGACAGATTTTTCCGCCGCGATTGATTGCGATGACTGTGTTTCTGTTAATGGTTTTCGTCGTTAATAAATATATATGTGGCTGGGGTTGCCAGGCAGGCACGCTTCAGGATCTGATTTTCCGGCTCAACCAAAATGATAAAGGCAACCCTGTAATAGGAAAGCAGATAAAAATACCCTTTGCCATCACGAACACTGTCCGCTTTATGACGCTTGCGGCTCTTGCTTCAGTTGCTGTGCTATGGGGTTTTGATATTATCGAGCCGGTAGATCCATTCAAGATGTTTAAACCTTCTGCTCTCGGAATAGTCGGAGGAATATTCGCAGGCATACTGTTTCTTGGTAGTCTTTTCGTTTATTTTTTGTCCGTTCGGGCTTGTCGGCTGGATTGTCGAAAAAACAAGCCGCGTAAAAATCAGCGTAAACTATGACACCTGTATAGCATGTAATAAATGTGCCAGGGCGTGTCCTTCGACAGTTATGAGTGCAATCCTGAAAAGGGACAAGAAGACTATACCCGATTGCTTCGCGTGTTATACGTGCCGGGATGTATGCCCTACGAATTCGATAAGCTTTTCTACCCGAAAAAGGACTCTGCCGCCTGCGGGCCACTTCCAGAAAATGAAAAAGAATTAATTAGGTGTGAATTGTATTTTTTAAAGGTTTTTAATAATTCCTGCATGCATTGCCTGGACTGGTGATATAACGGAGATAGCTTAAGAGGAAAAGGTCCCGTAAGATGTCTGTTTGGTGAGAAATCGGCTCTGTTGATTGGCCGTACAATAATGGCTGATTGGGGTTGTATTTGGGAAAGGAACTGAACAATGCGCAGGCAAAAAGGATTCACACTTATCGAGCTTCTTACCGTTATTTCAATTATTATAATTCTTATGACGATAACTCTCTCTGTACTTAGCGGCGTGAGGCGTAAAGCGAGAGCTGCAGTCTGCATGTCGAACCTCAGGCAATGGTCGATGGTCTACAAAATGTACACAGACGAATTCGACGGAAAACTGCCGCGTGATTATGATGATTCGCCATG
>JARRRJ010000107.1:0-6095 GCA_037380865.1 Sedimentisphaerales bacterium | reverse complement strand
TGTTCAGTGAACTTGCCTTCAGGACCAAGCTCGCCATAAACTTCATCGGTCGATATCTGAATGAAGCGATCAAGTTTCTTGTCCCGTACCGCTTCAAGGAGCGTGAGAGTTCCTGCAACATTTGTTTCAATGAATATCTTTGGCCCGGTGATCGAGCGGTCGACGTGAGTTTCCGCGGCAAAATTGATTATTGCATCTATTTCGTACTGGTCGATAATCTTTTCTATCAATGCACCATCGCATATATCGCCTTTAAGGAACTTGTGGTTCTCGTGCTCCAGAAAATCCTTAAGATTCTCAAGATTTCCTGCATAAGTGAGTTTATCGAGATTCACAATGAAGCAATCATGGTGCTCTGAAAGCACCATTCTGACAAAATTGCTTCCTATAAATCCCGCGCCGCCTGTAACTAAAATCGTTTTCATAAATTATTCAAAAATCTCTCCAAAACAGTTTGCCACGATTCAATCTGCTCATCGAGCAATTCAGCAATTTTGCTGCAATCAAAGCGGCTGTTAAGGGGCCTTGCCGCCGGTAATATATAGTCGTTTGTTTTGCATGGCTCAAGGTCAACATTCATCATCAAATTATCAAATATAAACTCCGCCATATCATACCTGCTGACATAACCCGAGTTGGCGAAATGAAACAGCCCTGTTGGTTTCTTATCAAGCATAATGCAAATTGCTTTAGAGACCTGGGTTGTTGCGGTTGGTGAGCCTGTCTGGTCATCCACTACTTTAACTGTGTTGTTATTTTTTGCACGCTGGATCAGCTTCGAGACGAAATTATTTCCCGCTGAGCCGTAAGTCCATTCCACGCGCATGATGCAGTAATCACAGCCGCTTTTCATAAGCAGTTTTTCGCCTTCGAGCTTAGTTCTGCCATATTCATTTATTGGATTTGGCTGGTCCGTCTCGCCATAAGGCTTTTCCCCTCTGCCGTCGAAAACAAAATCTGTGCTGATATGTAATACCCATATATTTTTATTGCGCGCAATTGCGCCGAGACGCCCCACCGCTTCTGCGTTAACTTTATATGCGAGTTCCTTTTCGCTCTCGGCGCCATCAACATTAGTATAAGCGACACAGTTTACTACTATATCAGCGGCGCTCATAATCTTTTCCAGTTGAGCATGATTTGTAATATCAAATCCAGGCAGGTCGAACGGCTGAACATTAAAGTTTTTCTCCGTACAGGCTTTCACAAGGTCTGTACCAAGCATTCCCCTGCCACCGAGCACTACAATTTTGGAATTATTCAAAGTCATTGAACGCTTCTCGAAAACTATCTTTTATTGAGGTGGTTTTTTCATAACCAGCTCATTCGCATTACTAAGAGATTCGAATGTCCCTGCATCGGTCCACCAGCCGTCAAGAATATCGAAGCAAAGCTCATTTTTCTTTATATAAGCTTCGTTGACATGGGTAATCTCATACTCGCCGCGTTCAGAAGGCTTCAGCGTCCGAATTATATCGAAGACGGAATTGTCATAGTAATATATCCCTGTCACAGCATAATTCGATTTCGGATTTTCAGGCTTTTCCTCAATACCTATGACTTTATCGCAATCTATTTCCGCGACGCCAAAACGCTGCGGACTCGGAACCTGCTTAAGAATTATTCTTGCGCCTTTTTCTTGTGTGAGGAATTTATCAGTGTAGGACTTAAGGCTATTTTCAAAAATGTTATCGCCAAGAATAACTACAATAGGTTGGCATCTCGCAAAATTTTCAGCTAAAGCCAGCGCCTGGGCGATTCCGCCGGCCTGGTCCTGAACCTTATACGTGAACCTGCATCCGAAGTTTTTACCTGAGCCTAAAAGGTTCACAACGTCTCCCATGTGCTCGATGCCGGTTACAATTAGAATTTCCTCGATGCCGATTGCCCTCAATTTTTCGATAGGATAATAAATCATGGGTTTTTTCCCTATCGGCAAAAGGTGTTTATTTGTAACCTTGGTAAGCGGCATGAGACGCGAGCCAGTGCCGCCGGCAAGAACAACACCCCTTAGAAGCATTATTTTCCCTTTCATTTTCACCATTTTATATTCATTTGGGGATGATTTTATAATAAACTGGCTTGAATGTCAATTATTGAGAATCTCACTTAACGATTTGAAAAAATGACATTTTCACCAGTTTGACCCGGCTCAAACAGGTGAATTTTGTCCACATCAATATGAACTTTTACGGCGCGATTCTCTTTCAGGTCGGTAAATGGAGTTGTGCTGAGAATGAGCCTTTCTCCACTTGTATTTCGAAGATAAATGTCAGTCCTGTTTCCTACAGGCTCCACAATCTCCACAGTTGCAGAAATTGAGTTATTACTTTGATTGTTGACAGAACTCTGACAAATATTTTCAGGCCTTACGCCCAGTACCATTTCCCTGCTGTTATAATCGTTAAGACTTGCTCGCAGCGATAGGGGCAGATCAATTTTGCTGTCCTTCATTAAGAATGAAATTTTCCGGCTGTCAATTTCCACCCGCCCGCTTAAAAAATTCATCGGAGGCGTCCCGAAAAAACCAGCGACGAACCTGTTCGCCGGTTTTTCATATATTTCCATGGGCTTGCCAATCTGCTGCAATCTCCCTTTGTACATTACACAAATTTGCTCGCCGAGAGTCATCGCCTCCACCTGGTCGTGCGTGACATAGATTGTTGTCGTTTTCAACTTATGATGCAGAGTCTTAAGCTCAGCACGCATTGTCAGACGCATTTTCGCATCGAGATTGCTCAGAGGCTCGTCGAACAAGAAAGCACAAGGCTTGCGAACAATAGCTTTGCCCAATGCAACGCGCTGGCGCTGACCTCCCGATAATGCATGAGGTTTACGACGAAGCAAATCCCCGATTCCGAGAAGCCTGGCAGTTTCTTTCACACTCTCCTTTATCTCCTTTTTGGGCATCTTGCGCATTTTTAGAGGAAAAGCCATATTTTGAAAAGCCGTCATGTGAGGATATAAAACGTAATTCTGAAAAACCATTGCAACATCACGATCCTTTGCGGAGATGTTGTTGGCCAATTTGTTCCGGATATAGATATTCCCTGAAGTGGGCTGCTCGAGGCCTGCCATAAGGCGCAGAGTAGTGGTTTTTCCACAGCCGCTCGGACCTACGATTACAAGGAAAGAGCCATCCTGTATCTCAAGGCTGAAGTCAGAAACAGCAACTACTCCGCCGCTAAATACCTTTGTAACATTTTCAAGTAAAATACCAGACATAATTGTTAATATAAATTTCAGAAGACTCTGCGGCGCAGACGCTTTTGGGCACGCCACAATAAAAGAAGTACCAGAGTCATATATATACAGAAAGATACAACAAAAATAGTCAGTGTTGTATCAAAATTTCCATCGCCCATCGGCCAATCGAATACAAGACTCTTGAATTCATGACTCACATCGAAACCTACCGTACTAATCATTATAACAATAATCTGAATAAAAGGATTTGCGGAAATAAATACTTCAACAGTGTCATGGTCGTGTATAATCTCACCATAAATGCCCAGTATTAATGGAACAATACCCCATATTACTGCAGCAACAACAAAATTCATAATCACCGCCGTCGTTGTATGCTTGAAAAGCGAGCTGAAATATAATCCGGTGCTGCAAAGGAAAAAAATGAACCATGTCGCTAATATCATGGTCAGCAGAAAACCGGCAGGATGCATAATTCCCGTAATGGAAAAGTAAAACACGTGTAGTATTAACAGAATCCAGGCAGGCATAGAGCGGCTCAACACACCGTAGAATTTTCCGATGACAATTTGACTATCATCAAGAGTAGATGTCAACAGGAGAGGCCATGAACGCGACTCCTTTTCCGATGTTATGCTCGTGGCAGAAAGGACTATTGTAAAAAGTGCGGCTAATCCCATGAAAATGAGAGCATAGAAAACCTGGACAGCTTTGTCGGCTATCGCATTTTCTTCTATAAAAAACCAATATGAGTAAAACAGCAGCAAAAGAAATATAATCGCGCCAATAATGCGATATATTCTGGTGCGCTTGCGTACAGGCAATATCAACTCTTTCCAGAGAATGGGCGGACCGATAACGCTTATAGTCCCGGATTGTCCTTTAGTTTCCGAAACTACTTTTCCGTTTTTGGCTTTCCTCCTTCGAAGAGGCGATAACGACTGGCCGGTCGCCTGTCGAAGTGCGACCTTGCGAACCAAAATAATCGACAAAAGCAAAAGCACTGAAGACGCAGCCAGCATTATCGAACAATGTACATAAATCGACAAAAAGAATGAGCCTGGCAGACTGCCCGGATTCAAAGTGGCCATTGTCTGGAAATAGAACGCCAAATAAGGATTGGGTTCGAAAAGTATGAAGAGTAAAGTTGCCTCGTGAACTGTCCTGTACATGCCCGTCAAATTAATAAATGCAATATACAGAAAAGGTATCAGCGCAAAAAGCGTAAGAAGGGTTAAGACAGTCAGAATAATCACAATATACGATTTCCGACAGAAAATCGAAAAGAAGAGGCTCAACGAGCTGATAAAAAGGACCGTCGTGAATGTTATGAACAGGCTGGATAAAACATATTTCCAGGGAACGCCTCCGAAGATCCTGACAATTGCCAGCAAGGGGAAGCTTATTGCAAGCAGCAAGATAAGCTGGAATATTTTACTGAATAGCTTGCCCATAACGATTTGCAGGCTTGTTATGGGAGTAGTCATCAGCATGCCGAGAGTTTTGTGATATATCTCATCGCTGATTGAATTGCTCAGCATAATAATAGCAATTAACTGTGCGGCGATAAATTGAAACCAGACGATAAAAGAAACAATATCTCTACCGGCCTGCGCCATCCTGGAGACCTGAATGACGTTTGTACTTCGATAATCAACGATGTTAATCCATATGAACAATAGTAAAGTCAGGAGCAGCGAAATATATGCAAAACGAAGCACGTAGTTTCTTCTCTTGCGGCTCGAAACACGAAGCTCCTTATCGAAGACGGGACCCGTCAGCCAGGAAAATCCTGCAAATTGTCGGATATGTTCAATGATTGCGGCACCCATAAAAATAGTTTCTGTTTGCGCCCCTAAAAAATATTTTTCCTGAACCTGCATTTTGCGCGCCAGGCAAAAAGCAGTCCCACAAATGTATAACCCGCCAGGCAGGTGAGCATCCAGATCGTTGACTTAAAGGCTGTCGCATTCTGGAAACTCGCCCAATCATAACTTGTGCCGGAGGCATGTGTATTGGCATTTATTATGACGACGGCATGGAGAAACGGATTAGTATCCATATATGTCTCAGCATAATTATCGAGTTCCCTTATGTGCACGAACTGGTCCAATAAAAAAAGCAGAATTGGGATGAAAAGCCATACAGCAGCGGCAAAGATTAAGTTTACGATAACTGCGGTGGTTGTGTGCTTAAAACGGGAGCTGAAATATACTCCTGTACAAAAAAGAAACGTCACTATCCATGCCACTAAAATGGTTATCTGTACTACCGCGACGGGATTTATTATTCCATCAAGACTGAAGACGACAACATGTGCGAACAGAAGAATCCAGGCGGGAAGGAGACGTCTCAGCGTGCCTATGTATTTTCCAAAAAGTATCTGCCTGTCGTCAAGTGTAGTTGTAAGCAGTATGGGCCATGAACGAGCTTCCTTCTCAGTTGTAATTCCAGTAGACGTCAGAATAACTGTGAACATGATTCCCAGCAAAAGAAAAACCGCCACAAACATCGTATGCACGTCGGGGTCGTCCAGCGCTCTTTCCCTTGCGCAGAGCCAGTAAATAAAAATAAGCAGGCTGGATACGAGAAAAATAGTTATACCGGCAAGAATCTTATGCCTGCCGAGCATGGGCATCCTGAGCTCTTTCCAAATCACAGGCGGGTCCTTAACGCTCCTGATTTTAACATAAGGCTCCTGTGCGGGAACGCCGTATTTCTCTAACCTGTTTCTTTTCCTCCTTTTCGCGAATACTAACTGCCCTGTTGCCTGGCGCAGAGCAATCCTGCGCACAAGAACTGTTGAAATCAAAAGAACAGTAACAGAAGCCGCTCCTAATATGGCGCAGTTCAATTGCCATGAAAAGAATGGAATACCGCGCGAATTC